>JAQVBK010000055.1:1234-16144 GCA_028690365.1 Candidatus Cloacimonadota bacterium | reverse complement strand
ATAAATCGATATTCTCCATTTTATATTAGTGCCATAATGCATTATTTTCCATCTTGATTTTCTTTCAAAGGTTACCCGGTTTTTCTGGTTATAAACCAATGATCATTCTGCAAGCATCATAAATATCGCCTTCCTTTTATATAATAGAGTACAGAAATGTAATAATTTGCTCCGAAATAGATTTTTTTTATTTAATAATTTCGATAATTTCTTTGTAATGAATGTTAGAATACTCCCCTTTTTCCGGTTTGATTGTCTTATCTACATCAGATTTCTTCAATCCTAAAATGTGTTTGGCTTCTTTTATTTTAAGCAGTTTTATCACTTTGAGGTCAGCATTACGTCTGAAATGAAAAACTACACCCCAAAAGAGTGGTTTTCCATCGGAGTCTTTGGAAAAAACAAACAGATTGTATTCATTTACATCTTTACGCTTTATCGTGAATATAACATTCTCGTTCAAATCAAAATTGGGGAATTCACCATCAAGTTCTTCAAAATATCTTTTGCACAGAGATCTGTCAGGAGAAGTCATTTTCTCCTTGATGGTTTTGAAAAAATTCCGAATATTTTCATACTGCTGATAAGTTAAAATTTTTTCACTGGCATTCCAGTTTCGGGAAAGATAGTAATTTGCCTGAAGGTTGCGTCTCATTTTACTGAGTCGGTTATTGGCAGCAGAGTAGGATTTGTTGCAGGTAAGAGCATATTTTTTAATGTTTCTGCCTGCTTTCATATAATCGCAGAACACCTCAAAATCTTCTTCTGAAAGCAATTTTTTTATCGAATTTAGTTCAAGCTTAAATATACTCTCTTCATCTGTACTTTTTTTTTCGATTTCTGAAGCCTTGATATTTTGCTCTTTTCTCTTCTGTAAGAGTTTATAGCATTTATGCTTAACTATTTTCAGCAGGTAACATTCGATGATATTAATTTCATCAATTTTTGGGAAAAATTGAAGAATAGAGTCCTGGGCAATATCTTCAGCATCATCCTGATTTCTGATGATCTTAAAAGCATATTTAAAAGCAGTCTGATATAACTTCCGATAATCACTTTCAGTTAACATAGTTATCTCCAACTAAAATTTATGCAAATTTTTGCATACACTTCTTATTGTCAAAGAATAATACTATGCTTGATAAATCTTCTCAAACAAAAGTTTCCTTTTATTCGTTCCCAATACAGTGAAGATGTTGATTTTATGATATATACCTTCTAAACTCAAATGTCTAAATCGTTTCTAAAACAACTTACATTATTTAGTTATCATATAGCAAAGGTTTTATTACAGTCCCTCTTTACTTTGTAAAATATTAACGCTACAAATTGTAAGAAACATTTTACGATGTATTTAATAAAAGCTTCAGAATTGTCTTTCTCAGAAAATTTTGGAACAGTTTATACTCTTGATCAGCATCTTGCTTAATTGCATAATTGCTGTTACCTGAGAATTTCCAACATAATTTATCTCAAAATCAACTTTTCATTGACACTGAAATGTCTGATAGATGTACAGGTTATCAATAGTTTTATAGTAAAATTTTGTATGCCATATCTCAATAATCGACAAGACACTTTTATTATCATGCCTTCCGTTGGTCGGCACGACACTTTAAAAACCTTAACAAAAGGAGGCACGATGCCCGAATTCAGACAAAATCTTCTGCAATTGGCAAACGCTTACGAAGGCATAAAATTTGTCTTCAACTACAGAGAATGGGAAACTGACTTTCTCCGTTTTTATCAAAGCCAGGTGAATTACAACATTAGTAAAAAATCCAGGAGACTCAACGCTACAGTCCACAAAGGGAAGAAGAGCTATTCTTTTGGATTGGACAATCCCACTAAAATACAGCTAATCGACAAAATTGACGAAGCACTCAGTATAATCGACAAACTTCCCGAAGATACCGATTTTGTAGATATTGAGAATGATCTGTCAAAATCTGACGAACTTGAGAAAACAAACAATATTGATAAAGTTACTCTGGAAACGAAAATCAATATTTTAAAGGAAGTTGCCAAAGCTGTTGAACCCTACAATTTCAAAATTTACGGAACTTTCATCTGTAATTACATTCGAAACTACTTTATTAATAGCAACGGAATTGATAAGCGTGAAATAAATTCTCCCATTATGCTGGAATTAAAAGCGGTGGAACAAAAAAACGAAGTTACTGTGCTGGAAGCTTACGGAAGTGAGAATTTTGCCAGCTTTGATCAATCAGTGCTGATTGAGAGTTTACTCAGAAAAGTTAAAACTGCCGGCAATGAAATAGTCGATGTCGAACCAGGTGAATATGAAGTTATACTGGCTCCTCGCTGTATCGGCGAATTCATTATGTATCTGACTTCCGGGATGACTGCCAGAAGCCTCGATTCCAATCAGAGTTTTTTTGCCGATAAAGTAGACAAAGAGGTATTCCCAGCAAATATCACAATTTACGATTCCCCCCATGAACCGGATATGATGAATTTTGATTACAATTCCGATGGTATGCTCTATGAGAAGATGATGTTGATTGAAAAAGGAGTTTTCAGAAATTTCTATGTAAACAACTACTACAGTCATAAACTAAAAATGGAAAAACATGGGGCAAACGGTTCTGCTATTGTTATGGATACTGGAAAAAGTAGCCTGGATGATATGATTTCAGGAATCGCAAACGGACTCTATATCTCCAGTCTTCACTATATGAATTTTATCAATCAGAAAGAGACTTCACTCACCGGACTAACCAGAGACGGAACTTTCCTCATCGAAAACGGGAAACTGACAAAAGTGGTCAATAATCTCAGATTTACTGAGAAGATTACTGATATACTCAACGGAATAATTGAAATAGAAAACAAGAGCTACACAATTCCTTACTCAGAGAATTATGGAGAATTCGGCATCGAAAGCGGTAAAATGCCGCATGTCCGGGTAAAGGGATTCAAAATCAGTTCTTCAACCAAAACCATCTAATCCGGGAAATGAGGAGTAAAAATGAAAAAACTTGTTTACGACATTCTGAACAAAATAAAACAATCAGGCATTTCATTCGGTGATGTCAGATTTACATCCACTGATACTCAATCGATATATTTTGAGAAAGGAAACCTGCGCGGTTTCGGTACAGACCTGGACAGTATGGCGGTTGGAATCCGAGTTCTAACAGACGGCTGCTGGGGATTTACCGGAACAAAAATACTCGACAAGAAAAATATTGATGAAGCCATAAGCAGAGCCATAAACAATGCAAAAGTCGGAGCAACTTTCCGCAACAGCAAACTCAGCTACAAACCCCTACCGGCAGTTCAGGGAAGCTATTTTTTCCAACCGGAAGAAGATCCGTTCATGATGCCGGATAAGGATAAACTGGATTATTTCGAAAACATCTCCCGTCTGCTTATAAACAAAGAGAAGATTGTCTATTCCTATGTTTATGGAGTTTTCTATCGTCAATACAAGATATATGCCAACACGGAAGGGACTTTTACAGACAGTCTGGTTTATGATACTGTTCCCGCCATGTATGTGCTTGCTTCTGACGGTAAAGAGGCAATGTGCAGAACTCATCCCGGTCATATGGCAGGAAGACGGGGTGGATTTGAAGTAATCAGAGGTTATGATTTTGCCGGCAACAGTGAAAGAGTTATGGAAGAGGCAATCTCTCTGCTGACTGCCCCGAGAATAGAAGAGGAAAAAGCTGATATCATTATTGGTGGAAGTCATCTCGCTCTCCAGCTCCATGAATCTGCCGGACATGCAACCGAAGCTGACAGAATTTTTGGAAAAGAGATTTCCTATGCAGGGAAGACTTTCATCAAACCATCCATGCTGGGTAATTACAAATATGGCTCAGACATCGTAAATATTTACAGTGACAGTACCAGTCCGTTGGGAATGGGTTATCATCTTGTTGATGACGAAGGAACTCCGGGCAAGAAAGTTGATATAGTGAAAAACGGTATTCTGGTTGATCAGCAAACCTGCCGTGAAACTGCACAGTTACTGGGAGTCGCGCCAAGTTCCAATATGCTTGCCTCCTATGCCGATGATATTCCGTTGATTCGAATGACTAATTTCTGTCTCGCTCCCGGCAAGGGTTCGCTTAAAGAAATGATAGCTCAGACAGAAAACGGCTACTACATTGATTATACCAAAACCTGGTCAATTGATGACAATCGTAACAATTTCCAGTTTACTACTGAAATCGGCTGGAAAATCAAGAACGGTGAGCTCACTCATGTAGTCAAAGAACCTACTTATTATGGGATTACCAATGAATTCTGGAATGCCTGCGATATGATCTGCGGAGAAGAGGAATGGTTCCATCACGGTACTTTCCACTGCGGGAAAGGTGAGCCGGGACAATCAATGCATTTGTCTCATGGAGTTGCGCCGGCAAGATTCCGTAATATTGTTGTGAACGTGAAAGCCTAAATCAAGCCGCGGACTCCGCGGCTTTTTGATAAGCTCATGACTTATAAGACAGATTTCTTGTCTGAATGAAAGAATATCTAAAGTGGTCAAATTTGACCACATTAAATTTGATAACAAAGATAGAATGTAGGGGAAATGAATATATCGCAAATGGTTTTCGCCTGGAAGTTCCTGATTAATAGAAATCGCATATATTCGTAAGAGTATAACATATTATAATTGCCAACTTGACAGAATTGAGCTATTAGAATTTCATATTCTATAAAGTCAGAGGAGAGAACATGGGAAAATACCTAAAAAACATTAAATCATTGACATTAACATCATTACTTTTTCTATTTATTTTACTTATTATAATTGGGCTTGATAATATTTTCTTTATTATGATAAAGGATAAAAAACAATGGAATATCTCAAATATATTTTTTTTACTGATGATGACATTTGTATTTTGCATTTATTTCTTTTTGAGATTTAAAGACTCCAAAATAAAAGAAAATCTATTACTATTTCATAGTCAAATAAATCATTTATCAAAAGAAAATATTGAAGCTATAATTGAAGTTAATAGAATAGTTAATCAGAGTAAAGAGTATTGTATTGTTAAAGAACCTTGGACAGAATTTTGGGAAAGTCTAGTAAGAATAGAGCAGACTGAAAATTCTGATGTATTATATATTCAAACTCAAGATGCTCAGTTCTTCTTTAATGCTGATTCCATAATATATGATAAAATTAATGAAAAGTTAAAGGATTATCTGCCTCATTTATTTATTGCTATAGGTTTGTTTGGGACCTTTTATGGATTATCAACTGGAATATCTAGTTTAAACTTTGATTCCGATGAGTTATCAAAATCGATTCCTCAATTACTTCAAGGGGTTAAAACATCATTTTTTTCAAGTTTGTTTGGTATGTATTTTTCTATAGTTACTTCGATAATTCAAAATATTCATTATGGAGACATAGAAAGTCAGATTCTGTCAATAAAGGATAGTATCAATCAAATATTCGATGACAATCTTTTAGATAGAGAAATAAATGAAATCAAGACTACTTTGTTTAAAACTAATAAATCTATGGACGAACTAGCTAAAAATATAGTGAATGAGTTGCAAAAAAAAATGGGTGAAAAATTTAGGGATATTGGCGAGGGTATATCTAATTCTGTAGTTCCAGAGTTAGCAAGAATTATTGATCAAGATTTTTTAATGAAGTTTGATAATATTAAAAATGAATTAATTCAAGTATCGGTTGAAAATAATAAGTTTATAAAAAACTATTCAGATTATATCAATCAAATAACAAATCAAATTGAGAACATTAAATCTGATTACCTTCAACTTTCTGCTAATGCTAAGAGTAGCTTTGAAAGTCTAAATTCCACAATTGACAATATAACTAACAATTACATAAGACTTCAGCCTATTATTGATAAAAGTGAAATAACATTCATGAATGTTAACGAAATTTCTACAAAGATATTAAAAGCTTCCGAATCTCTGAATAGATTTGTAGAGGCAGAAGGACAAATAATTAACCTATGGAAAGAATACGAAATGAAGTTCGGGAAGTTGAACGAGGAGATGGTAAAAAACATCTCTGAAGTAAGGGAAAGCCTGTCTAATTCAATTGATTCATATAAAAATTTCTTAGAGAATAGTTTGAGAAAACTTTTCAATGATTATGACAGTGAACTGGCAAAAATAGTTAATAGATTCTATTCCTTGTTAGAAAATTTTGATGAAAAAATTGAAGACGCAAACTCAATATTCAATTCTTTGAATTTAAATAAGAAATAAATATGATAAAATATAAACAGATAAACACAAGAAAGTCTACCATTAGTTATTGGCTATCTATAAGTGATGTAATGGCCGGAATTTTAATAGTATTTATTTTACTATTTATTTTCGAAACAATTAACGTAAACAAAAAGCTCAGAGAGAAAGAAGAAATCATTGAAGAATTATCTTCTATAAGAAATAAAATCATTGCTAAACTAAAAAACGAATTTGATAAGGAAAATATGAAAATTGAAATTGATCCTGAAACTGGAGCAATAAAGCTAAACGATAAAATTTTATTTAATTCTAATAAACATGAAATAAAAACTGAAGGTAAGGAATTTCTGGATAACTTTATTCCTAAGTACGTGAATTTACTTTTAGGAGATGAGGAAATTGCCAAGAATATATCTAATATTATTATTGAAGGACATACTGATGATATTGGAAGTTACATTTATAATCTCAATCTGTCTCAGAAAAGAGCTTTTGCGGTAGTAGATTATATTTTCAGAGAAATGAGTGAATTTGAAGAAAAAGAGAGATTGAAAAATTTTATTACTGCAAATGGCAGAAGTAAAGTGAAATTGATTAAGGATAAAGTAGGGAATGTAAACAGGGAAGAGTCTAGACGTGTGGAATTTTTATTTAAACTTCAGGATGATAAAACTATTAAGAGAATGCAAAAGATTTTAAGAGATGAGGATGAAATTAATGGTTTATGAAATCCGGATAGATTTAACGGCTTTTAAGCCTCAAAAACTTATTAAAACTGGGCATACAATTGAGAAGCTGGTGAATAGTAGAGTATTTACGACAGATGAGGAGAAACTGTTTCAAATTGTTAAGAAAATTGTTTATGAAGACAAAATAAATCTCAAGGAGTTGAGAAAAATTGTATTTAACCTAAAAAAAGTTTTAGATACTATAGACAGTAAAAATCATAAGAGTAACTTCTTAAATATTTTCTCTAAGAATCATATAACAGTTCAGAAAATGAATAAAAATATGGCAAACTCACTAAAGTTGATATCACCTAAGGATAGACTATCTACTTTGGAGTTTCTTTACGCAAATTTAGCAGATTGTGACAAAGAAAAGCTTTACGAGATGAAAATTATTGCAAGAAACTTGTTATTTGGTATAAAAGAAGAAGATGTTGATTCTTCTAAATCAATGCTTTTTAAATTCATCTTTTCTGATCAATCATATACGGAATTTTTTGGTGAGATGTTTCTTTACAACCTTGAGTTAGGAAGAGAGATCAAAGTATTCGAAGAAAACGCAAGGATTCATAGAGAATCTAATATGTTTATAGATATTGTTGTAAATACCCTGAACCAAAGATTACCTTATTTGATCGAAAAGAACAAAAATAATATTGACTTTAATTTATGTATCATTATAGACTCGTTAAATTCGAATCTGAAGATTAAGTATTATAATTCAATTCTAGAGTATTTTAATAGAATAATCAATTCACCAGAAAATTTTAATGACTTCTATTTTAAAAGAATAGAATCTATTTTTGGTGTTCCTGTTCATAATAACCCTAGTTGGAGACTATTCTCAAATATTGCTTGTAATGTCTTTAATGCTTGGTTGAATTTTAGAAAGTTAGAAAATATTTTTAACTACGAAGTGTCGGATCAGTACAGATTGGATTTCTGGAAAAGATATTTGCGGTATTTTAAAGAAATAGAGTATTTTGAAAAAATTCAACAAATGATAGTTTTTGAGACTAATAGACATACATTCATTGAATTTGGTAAAATTGGTGCTTTATATTGCTATGATATTAATCATATCAATATCCAATATATTAAAAGTGTAATGAATGAATTTTCAACCAACAATATTATATCTATAGTTAAAAACCGTGATATTTGTTTGTTTAGGAAGAATCATGTTTCACTTAATTGGCATAGCAAATTTGAAATTGAGTTAATGAAATATGGATATCATAGATAAACGTTCAATATTTAATAAAATAAGGGCTTTGATTAAGGGATCCGGCAAGAAAGAAGTCTTAATGAAAGTTACTAAAGAGTACAAAAATGAACACATTCTTATATCATTCACAATGAATGGGGAGAAGATCAATTTAACTTCATTAGATAAACATATGGTAAATATAATGGCAAACTCAGAGATTTTTCGAGTGAGTAGCGATAACAGATCTTTGATGCTTAAATATGAAAATATTTACTCAATAGATGATGAATATAAGGGGATTTTTGATTTACCACAGTATTTTCAAGGTTTTGTAAAGATAAAAAAAAACACTTATTTGCTGAATGAAGAAGGTGTAAGATTTGAATATGTGTTTATTCATAAAAATTATTTCTTTTTGAAAAGGTATCCAAATATAATAGTAAGGGATTTTGATGGCAAAAGGTTCTTGCTAACCCAAAAACAATATGAATTATTAGTAACAATTGAAGACTTCAACAATTCACATAAAATTTTTATTCCAAGTGAACAATATAGGATGATAGAGTTGTTTAAGAAAGCTGCTTCCTTGGATAATGTTTTATTAAGCGATGATATTAATATGGAGAACAGTAATATAGAAATTATAGATGATTTAATAATAGATTTTCAACCTATAGAAGATAACAATTTAGAAATTATCCCAAAGTTAAAACACAAATCTGATGAATTTAACGAAAAGTTCAGCGAAGTAATTAGAAGCAAAAATAAGGGATTAGATTTTTATAATGTTTCACTTAACAATATCAACACAACTATAGTTTTGAGTTCTTCTATTAAAAAGGCAATTGATTCAAGTGCTAAGCAAAAGCACAGGATTAAGCAAGAAGACTTCCTGAACAACGTTTTGCCAGATGAAATTTTAGAAAATGAAAACATAGAAATTGTCTATGGACCTAGAGTCAAAGGTTTGGGATATTTAAACTATAGATCAAATCCTGTATCCCATCAATCAGGTATTAACTGGTTTGATTTAAAGTCACCCAGAATTTTTCATCAGGAAGGATTTATTGATTTACATCCACTAAATTTGACATCAATGGAGCAACTGTTAAATAAATTGAAATGCAAAGACGATGTAGGAGAACTTGTATTCGATACAGATGAGGGAGTAAAAAAGATTAGAATATCAAAAGAAAATCTTGAAGATGAAATTGCAAAATTGAACTATTCTATTAAAAATTATTCCGATATACCCAATAAAGCTTCTCTAATATTATACTTGAGTCAACTCAATGATTTTCCTGAAGAACAGTTTGTCAAAGTTGGAAATTATTACATTAAACGTGAAGAGAATTTAAGAAAAGTAGAAATGTATTTGGAGAATCTAACACACTTAGAGAAATCAAGAAATATTGCATTATCAGAGAAAGTACCATTAGCGATTGATAATTTTGATTCAATAGGATATTCAGAGAATGCTGAACATATTAAAGAAATGCAGGAGTTTATTCGCCCAAAGTCGCTTAAACAAAGTATCGAGCTATATGATTATCAGAAACAAGCAGTTTCTAAAATGCTATCATTATATAAGAAGAATCCAATTAATGGTTTTCTTTTATCTGATGATATGGGTTTAGGAAAGACTATTCAAATATTAACATTTATGGCTATAATACACGAGAAGAAGACAATAAAAAATTCTTTAATTGTATTACCATCAGCTCTAATAAGAAATTGGATTGAGGAAATTGAAATATTTTTTTTATATAATTCATTCTCAATTTTGACCATAAGAGAAAAGCTATCAATTAGTAAATTCAATGAGATTCTAAAAAATGATATTACAATTACTACATATGAGTCTTTACGTTTAAACCAAAAATATTTTGCTGGAGTAAAATGGAAAGTATTGGTTTGTGATGAGGTTCAGAGGATTAAAAATTCAAGAGCAAAAGTAACAAACTCTGTAAAAAATCAAAATGCTGAGTTTAAAATTGCTTGTAGTGCCACTCCCATTGAAAATAGTCTGTTAGATCTTTGGTCAATATCAGATTTCATTAAGCCATCCTTATTGGGTTCTGAGAAAGAATTCAAACAAAAATACATCGACAGTAAAGAAACAAGCATTGATTTAATTAATAATGAGTTCCAAAACAAACTAGATTGTTTTTTCTTAAGGAGAATGAAAGAAGATACTTTAGGTAAAGATTTTCCTCAAAAAAAGATTGTCTTACAGAAGATTCCTTTAACGATAATTCAATCACGTCTTTTGAAAAAGCTTCAAGAATTGAAAAATACTAGCAGTACTGTTCTCCCTCTAATTCAATCAATGATTAGGGTATGTAGTCATCCGTTACTTGCAAAAGAACACGATACAATTAATTACTTTGATTACGAATCTCTTGTCAAAGAATCAGCAAAATTAAGTTCTTTGCAATCTACATTGAAGGAAATTCAGAAAAGAAATGAAAAAGTTATTATTTTTACTGAATACAAGAAAATGCAGAGAATTATTTCATATATAATTAATTGTTGCTTTAATTTCTTCCCTCAAATAATAAACGGAGATGTTTCTGGTGACGAAAGAATTGACATAATTAAATCTTTCAGTAATAAATCTGGTTTTAATGCAATAATCTTATCTCCCAAAGCAGCTGGTGTCGGATTAAACATTATTTCTGCTAATCATGTAATTCATTATAGTAGACATTGGAATCCGGCTAAAGAAGATCAGTCAACAGATAGAGTATACCGAATAGGTCAAAAAAAGGATGTATTCGTTTATTTGCCTATAGTTTGCTGTAATGTTGACTCATCAAGTGAATTTATCTTTAAAAACGAAGCAGATTATTTAGATAGTTGTAAAAATGATGATACGGTTGGAAAATCACCTGAAGAAAAGCTTAATAAAATCATTTTGCGGAAAAAAGAGATGTTAAGAAATTTCTTTTTTGCCTTTACACCAGAATCATCTCTGAAAGAACTTGAAGAAAATTTTACTGATTTTCAAAAAGAATTTTCTGATATCGAAATAAACAATTCATCCCTAACAATTCAAAGTATTGATGAGATGCTAACCTCTAATGAATTTCGAATACTTTGCACAAAACTTTTGGAAAGAAAACTAAATGGAAGATCATATGTTTTCTTAAATGAAGCAAACAACAGGTTTGACAGTGTGGTTATTGCAAATGAGGAATATTATCTTGTTCATATTATTAAAGAAGAATTGAGCAGGGAATATATACTCGAGTTACTCAACGATAAAGAAGATTTTGAAAATATCATTGGAAATAAATCTTTAAATCTGATTATAATCAGCAAAATTGAAAAAAGAGAGATAAAAAATTACGATATAATTTGTAAAAAAGTAAATATAATATCAAGAACAGAGTTAGCAACATTATTGAGTGATTATGATATATTTTATTCAGAAATATTGGAGGTTTTAGAGATTTCTGTAATGAATTTTATGAATAATTTTAAGTCAGTTGAAAAAATCAAGAAGTAAAGAAATGAAAATTGAGATTTTTCAAAAATTGCTTTCAAGATGATTTTAATGGTAACTCAATGTTAGATATTTTGCCTTTCCAACTACATGAAAGAGCTTGACAAAGGAAATGTGATGCTAAAGAGGGAGTTTGAAAAATTGAGCGATACCGAAAAAGAACAAGTAATAGAGCAATTACGCCAAATTTGGAGCCACCCCGATAGTGAGGTTCGCAACCACATAAAATTGTTTGCCGTTCGCAGCCCCGAAATTCTTAAACCTATTTTAGAGATTTAGTTTTGAGCAACGACAATAAAAACATTATAATCTACAACACATCCGACGGCAAAGCGTCAGTTTCTCTGTACGTAAAAGACAGCATGGTATGGATGAAACAGAATCAGCTTGCCGAGCCTTTTGACACCTCGAAGCCCAATATTGGCATGCATATATCTAACATATTGAAAGAAGGTGAGTTAGCGGAAACATCAGTTGTTAATAATTACTTAACAACTGCCACAGACGGCAAGGAGTACATGGTAACTTTTTACTCTCTGGCAATGATTCTTGCCATTGGTTTCCGGGTCGACGAAGAGGAATCCAAATGAGTATTTACAGGGATGAACATGGTAAACAGGATGATAAAGAAGCTGATAATAAGGTCAAAGTGCGATTTCTCGTTCCTAATCCTTTAGGGGATTAAATCTCTTTTTATTTAACTCTCCCTGATTGGGGACAAAGAGAAGAAAAATGCCAACACGGAACAATCGGAGAAAAGTCGTTTGGTATATATCTTCAAGAAACTAAAATATATTAGTCCAAAAAAGATATCGATTCAAAATTGAGTAGCATGGGAGGACTCATGTACCTATGTCCTGAATGCAAAAATGACCTGAAACCCTACAAGCTCGAAGGCGGTATGGGTTTTTATTGCGTAAGCTGCAAAAAAGTCTACATAACTATGCCGGTGCTGAAAAAAATGGATATCAGTCCTAATTTTATTCACAATACTCTGACTGCTGCCAAGACCAGCATGGATTTTGAAGGAGAGTGCCCTTATTGTGATAAGGCAACCAAAAAAGCTTCCTTTGAAAGTGAAGACAAGACTATAAATTTCTGGGTTTGCAATACCTGTCAGCTGTTTATCCTCGATGAAGATAACGTATCTCTTCTACCTCCAAGAACTGATTCTGAACAGGAATTGGAAGCTGTTCAATTAGCACTGGGGCGTATAGAAGCAGAAGAAAAAAAGTATGGTATTTCTGATGGCAAAAAGCGAAAGGGAATCATTTTTAATCTTATGCTTTTTATCAAAGTTATGGCAGTGATATTTATTATTTTTTTTGTGATTGCTAATGTGAAGAACATTGTCGTGATATCAGTTGTTGCACTTTTACTGATAGCAACAATAATTATCCATATCCTGAGAAAGGGTAAACAAAAATAGTGAAAATAGTCCTATCGGAACAGGAAATTTCTTCGGAGGTGATATGACAGATCCCAGATTTTTGCAGGAGATAAAACAATTCAGAGACAACAAAGCAGAATTTGCCAGCGATACAGTTGTCGTAGAGAGAAATCTCACCATCTATATGAATGGAAATCGTTTGGTGTCAATTGCCTGTCTGCCCGATCTTTACAAAGAACTGGCGTTAGGTTTTCTAATCTCAGAAGGGATTATCAAGAGTCCGACACAAGTCAAAAAAGTAGTTTTTGAGGATTCACACATAAATTTTGAAGCTGAAATCTCTGATGATGTGATTGAGAGCTTTCTTAACAGTGGTGAGAAGTCTTCCGGCTGTGGTTCTGCTCTCTCAGGATATCTGGAACTTTTTGCCGGAAAAGACATCGGTAACTTTTCACAACAGACTATATTAGCGCTAATGCATGAATTTCAGAAACAGTCTGCACTTTTTCTCTCCACCGGCGGGGTTCACGGGGCAGCATTGGCAGATGACAAAATTGTCTATCGGGCTGATGATATCGGACGACATAATGCAGTGGATAAAGTTATTGGAATGGCGCACCTCGATAACAGGAATCCTTCCGAATTCTTTCTGCTGACCAGCGGCAGGATTTCTTCGGAGATTGTCAGAAAGACAGTTCGGGCGGGAATTCCCCTGATAGTATCACATTCTGCACCGACTTCGGAGGCGATCAGACTTGCCTGGGATTACAAAACGATACTTATCGGCTTCGCCAGAGGATCACGTTGTAACGTCTACACTTTTTTTGACAGAATTATTTAGAACCTACTCATAACGCAACGCATCAATGGGATTCAATGCCGCAGCTTTACGGGCAGGATAATAACCGAAGAAAACCCCCACTGCTCCGGAGAAAGTAAAAGCAATTATTATGATGTAAGTATTTATCACAGTAGCCAGAATCCCAAAATAGCTCAAAACGAAGGCTGTTAGAACAGCCAGCGATATTCCAATCAAACCTCCGGAAAAACTCAGAATCATAGCTTCAATCAAAAATTGCAGAAGCACGTCTCTTGCCCGAGCGCCAATTGCCAATCTGATTCCTATCTCTCTGGTTCTCTCCGTTACTGATACCAGCATTATATTCATGATTCCTATGCCGCCGACAACAAGCGAAACTCCCGCTATAGCTCCCAGCAGTAAAGTAAGAGTCTTTGAAGTCTGGGAAGCAAATTCGGTAATTTCGGACTGATTAGTAATCGTAAAATCATCTTCATCGGCATCAGACAGTTTATGATTTTTCCTCAATATCTGTCTGACTTCTTCTTCTACAGTTTCAATATTCTTTATATTGTTTGCACTAACATAGATCATGTTTATGTTTCTTGAACCTGCCAGCCGTTGCATCACAGTTTTTGCCGGGGCAAAGATAATATTATCCTGATCACTACCCATAGCATTCTGTCCTTTAGACTTCATTATCCCGACAACTTTGAAGGGGTGTTTGCCAATACGTATTGTTTTGCCTATTGCATTCTCGTCAGGGAAAAGTTCGTCTGCAACTGTTCTTCCCAGAACTGCAACCTTCTTATTGGTTTTATCATCACGGTCAGTAAAAAAAACGCCATCCGCCACTTGCCAATCCCTCACAATCTGATAATCAGCACTAACTCCTTCCACGCTTGTGTTCCAGTTTTTGGATTCAAAAATAACCTGAGAATTGGTTCTTATGCTGGCTGATACCCCTATAACATTTTCTGCCTGTAGTCTGATTCTATCGACATCTTCCAGAGAAAGAGTATTTCTGGAGGAAGTTCCACCAGCTACATTTCGCCCTCT
>JAQVBK010000055.1:0-1224 GCA_028690365.1 Candidatus Cloacimonadota bacterium | reverse complement strand
CATTGAAGCAATATTCTGCTCAATATTTCTCTGTGAACCCTGTCCGATTGATACCATAACAATTACCGAACAGACTCCGATGATAATTCCCAGAGCAGTTAGCAGACTTCTCATTCTGTTTTTCAATATGCTTTTTGTAGCAATCTTTATATATCCGCTTAACTTCATTATGACTCCAGATGAGGTAATTCCTGAGATTTTAGTTCTTTTAGTGCAGTGACAGCATCTTGGGGAAATCCGATTTCTTTATCTATGATTTTGTAACCATCTCTCAACACTACATTTCGTTTGGTAAATTGTGCAATATCCTGTTCGTGAGTAACCAGAATGATAGTTATCCCTCCTCTGTTGAGTTCCTGAAACAGTGACATTATCTCCAGTGAGGTGACTGAATCCAAATTACCGGTTGGTTCATCAGCAAGAATTAACGAAGGTGAAGTAACCAATGCCCGGGCTATGGCAACCCGCTGTTGCTGTCCTCCTGATAACTGACTGGGAATATGATTTATTCTGTCCGCCAGACCAACTCTTTCCAGAGCTGCAATAGCAGCTTTTTTCTGATCAATCTTTTTATGAATTCTGTCGTAAAAGAGTGGAAGCTCAACATTTTCCAAAGCGCTTGTTCGGGGCAAAAGGTTAAAACCCTGGAAAACAAATCCGATTTTTTGATTACGAATGTCTGAGAATTGATCTTTTGTCAGAGAATTCACATTCTCGTTTTCCAACTGATAATTACCCGATGTTGCTACATCAAGACAACCAAGGATATTCATCAGGGTTGATTTTCCCGAACCGGATGCACCCATAACAGCTACGAATTCACCTTTGTTTACTTGCAGATCAACACCTTTTAGAGCTTTGATTGAAAATTCACCCATTTTGTATTCTTTAACAATATTTTTCATTTCTATAATCGTATTCATGTGACCTCAAAACGGCAATCTTCTCATATTCATGGCTGGAGCATCTGCTTTGCTTCCCGAAGCACTTGAGTTTTTTACTCCGGTAATTATTTTTATATTTTCCGGTATCTCCCTGGCAGTGATTTCAGTTTTATAGCCATCTGTAGAACCAATAAATACCGGAAGAAACTTAATTTCATTGTTTTCCATATACCAGAGCATTCGTCGATTGGGATTATTCCCCTGTCTGCTTCTGTCACTCCGCTCCGTACCATCACTTCTATCACCCATTTCGCTTCTGTCCGCTCTCGAATTTACCGAG
>JAQVBK010000054.1 GCA_028690365.1 Candidatus Cloacimonadota bacterium | reverse complement strand
CGCCGACAAGATGGTTCGTACATCAGATTCGAAGACAATGCTGTGGTCATAATTGATGACAAGAATGAACCTAAAGCAACCCGAATCTTCGGCCCCGTTGCAAGAGAACTAAGAGAGCATCATTTTATGAAAATTGTTTCACTTGCGCCTGAAGTTCTATAGGAGTAGAAGATGAATAAGATGAGAATAAAGAAAGGGGATACCGTAGTGGTAATTTCCGGTGAATACAAAGGGAAGAAAGGAAGAGTCCTCAAATCATTCCCTAAGGATATGAAAGTTATCGTTGAAAGCGTAAACTTTATCAAAAAACATACCCGTCCGACTCAACAGAATCCGCAAGGCGGCATTATAGAAAAAGAAGCGCCTATCCACGTTTCTAATGTGATGCTCTATAATGAAAAGCTTAATACGGTAACCAAAGCGGTTTACAAATCAGACGGCGGAAAAAGAATCAGAGTTTGCAAAAAGACCGGGGATGAGATCTAAGGAGTAATGAATGAACAGACTGAAACAAATGTATAGAGAAGAGATCGCTCCTGCACTTCAGAAGCACTTCAATTACGGCAATGTTCATCAGATACCTAAGCTTACAAAGATAACCTTAAATATGGGTGTCGGTGAGGCTACCCAAAATAAGGCTCTTTTAGACAACGCAGCTCAGGACATGGTACAGATAGCCGGACAGAAACCTGTTAGAACAGTCGCTAAGAAGTCAATCTCGAATTTCAAGCTCCGTGCTGGAATGCCGATAGGATGTATGGTTACTCTTCGCGATGAAATAATGTACGAGTTCTTTGACAGACTTGTCTCTATTGTTATGCCAAGAATCCGCGATTTCAAGGGCGTTCCGACTACCTCGTTTGACGGAAGAGGTAACTATTCTTTTGGTATAAAAGAACAGACCGTTTTCCCTGAGATTGATTACGATAAAGTCGACAAAATCAGAGGCTTGAACATAACAATTACTACAACCGCTAAAACTGATGAAGAAGGCAGAGAGCTTTTAAAACAACTCGGTATGCCGTTCAGGAAAAAACAGACGGAGTAAACATGGCAAAGAAATCATGGACAATAAAACAAAGCAGAGAACCTAAATTTAAAGTGAGAAAATATTCCAGATGCCAAATTTGTGGCAGATCACGAGCTTATATCAGAGACTTCGGAATATGCCGATTATGCTTTCGCAAGTTAGCATCCAATGGGCAAATTCCAGGTGTCAGAATGGCTAGCTGGTAAAGGTGGAGGCTGAATAATGAGCGTATCCGATTCAATCGCTGATGCAATTACAAAAATAAGAAATGCTTACAGAGCAAATCTTAGACAAGTAACTGTTAATCATAGCAAATTAGTAGAGAGTATTGTCAGAATACTCAATGAAGAAAATTATATAAACAGCTTTGACATTATAGAAAGAAATCCGGACAAAAATATTCTGAGAAAACAACTCAGCATAAGCTTGAGATATACCAATAACGGTGAACCTGTTATGAAGAATATCCAACGCGTAAGTACTCCTGGAAGACGTGTCTATGTCAAAGGTAATAACATTCCCGCAGTTTACAACAACACTGGATGTGCCATCATATCAACCAATAAGGGTGTTATGGTTGACAGAGAAGCCAGAAAGACTGTTGTAGGCGGTGAATATGTCTGCAAGGTTTGGTAGGAGGAACAGTGTCAAGAATAGGTAGATCTCCTATAGCAATACCCAAAGGTGTAACTGTAGAAACCAAAGACCGAAAGATAATTGCCAAAGGAAAACTTGGTACTCTGGATTATCATCTTCTTGAAGGTATTGATGTAATAAATGAAAATAGTGAACTCCGTGTCCTTAGAAAAGATGATTCTAAGGTACAACGTGAAATTCATGGTCTAACAAGAGCCCTCATCAACAACATGGTTATTGGTGTTTCTGAAGGTTTTGTAAAAGAACTTCATGTAGTAGGTTTAGGATACACTGCAGAGGTTGTAGGTCCATGGCTAAAACTAGCTATGGGTTACTCTCACGAAATTCTGTTACAGATACCTGAAGGCATAACTGTTGAAGTGGAACAGATAACCAAAGCAAAAGGATCAAGAACTGCTGTTCAATCCAAAATTTTCGTGAAAGGTTTTCATAAAGAAGATGTCGGAAAGTTTGCAGCTGAAGTTCGTGCTGTACGTCCACCTGATAATTATAAGGGTAAAGGTATCAGATACTCTTATGAGACAGTAATCATTAAAGCTGGAAAAACTGGCAAATAAGAGGTGAATTATGAGTAAAACACAATCTACAACGTACAAAAGAGAGCAAGCCAGAAAAAGAAGAAAACTCTCAATAAAGAAAAAAATACGCGGAAATTCCGAAAGATTAAGACTTACTGTTTTTAGAAGTTTGAATCATATTTATGCCCAGATTATTGATGATGAAGAAGGCAAAACCTTAGTTTCATTCTCAACTATCGATAAAGAATTCAAATCTGAAGACAAGGCAAAGAAAACTGACAAAAGCTTTCAAGTCGGCTTAAAACTCGGTGAGAGAGCTCTGGCAGCCGGAATTAGCAAAGTTGCATTTGATCGCAACGGTTATTTATATCATGGCAGAGTAAAAGCGCTTCGAGAAGGCGCTAAGAAAGCCGGCTTGGATTTTTAGGAGGAACATTGACTGAACAGAAAAGAGTTAATACTGAAGCAAGCTTTGAATTTGAAAAACTTGTTACTAGCAGCCGTGTTGCCAAAGTTGTTAAAGGCGGTAGACACTTCAGTTTCAATGCCACCATAGTTGTCGGCGATAAAAAAGGCAATGTAGGCGTTGGCGTTGGAAAAGCTAATGAATTAGTTGATGCAATCAGAAAAGCTAAAGACAAAGCTTCTAAAAATATGTTCTTTGTACCGATTTTGAACGGAACCATTGCTCATGAGATTATAGGCAGATTTGGCGCAAGCATGATTATGTTGAAACCAGCTGCTGCCGGTACCGGTGTTATCGCCGGTGGTCCTGCCAGAGCAATTCTCGAAGCAGCCGGAGTAGAAAACATCCTGACTAAATCTCTCGGTTCTAATACTGCCAGCAATGTAGTTAAAGCTACTGTAGATGGTCTGAAAAACATCAGAACTATCAACCAGGTAGCTAAACTTCGCGGTAAGTCGGTTGAAGAACTTATCGGCAGGGAGGCTGACAATGAAACTGAGAATT
This sequence comes from Candidatus Cloacimonadota bacterium, assembly GCA_028690365.1. GTDB lineage: Bacteria > Cloacimonadota > Cloacimonadia > Cloacimonadales > JAQVBK01 > JAQVBK01. Next base: position 12,991 of record JAQVBK010000054.1, on the reverse strand, counting down.
AAACAGGTAAGAAGCACAATCGGTAGAAAAGAAGATCAGAAAAGAACTATCAAGGCATTAGGACTTGGCAAAATCAACAGGGTCAAAGAACACAATGATACTCCTGTAATCAGGGGAATGATTGCAAAAGTAGCACACCTTGTTGAGTTTGAAGAGATTAACTAAGAAGTTTAAGGAGAAACCATGGAACTTCATAATATGGTCAGACCGAAGATAAAAAAACATAAAAAACGTTTGGGTAAAGGACACGGAACTGGACAGGGAACTCAGGCAGGTAAAGGACATAAAGGACAGAAAGCCAGAACCAGCGGTGGAATTCCTGCTTGGTTTGAAGGCGGTCAGATGCCTATTCAGAGAAGATTACCCAAAAGAGGTTTTAAGAATATCTTCAAAAAAGAATACAGAATAGTAAAACTTGAACAGTTACAAAATTATTCTGAAGCTGAATACACGATTGAAACTCTGGAATCATTGGGATTAATAAAAAAATCCAGCAAGAACACTGCCGCACCGGTTAAGGTTCTGGCAAATGATGGAGATAATTTTAACAAAAAAATCACAATCAAGGCTAATGCTTTTTCAACTAAAGCAAAGGATATTATCGAAAAGAACGGTGGTAAGGCGGAGGTAGTTTAAATTGTTAGAGAGCATAAGCAACATATTCAGAATACCGGATCTTAAGAAAAAGATTTTCTTCACCGCATTTCTCCTGATTATTTATAGACTGGGAAGCTTCATTCCACTTCCCGGAGTTGATGCAAGTGTTTTGAAGTCTTTTTTAGGGAGTCAAACTGCCGGTGGAAATCTTTTCGGAATGTTTGACCTCTTTGTAGGTGGAAATTTTGAACGTGCCTCGATATTTGCTCTTGGAATCATGCCTTACATTACCGCATCTATTGTTATTCAACTTTTGGGTGGCGTTATTCCCTATTTCGAAAAATTAAAAAAAGAGGGAGCAGAAGGTCAACGCAAGATGAATCAGATAATGCGTATGGGAACCGTTGTTATTGGAGTTTTCAATGCCCTGACAATCAGCTTGTTTGTTCAGAGTATTACCTCCAGTGATGGAGCTTCAGCAGTTGCTGCTCCCGGTCCGCTGTTCATTTTCTCGTCTATAATCACTCTGGTCACAGGTACTATGTTTATCATGTGGCTGGGAGAACAGATAACTGAAAAAGGAATAGGTAACGGCATCTCTCTGATAATCTTTGCTGGTATTATCGCCAGATATCCTAAAGGATTCATCGATATGTTCAGAATGGTTCAAATTGGAGCCATGAATATTTTTACTGCCATTATTGTACTGATTATTATGCTTCTGGTAACTGCTGCTGTTATACTCATTACAGAAGCAACCAGAAAGATTCCGGTACAATATGCAAAAAGAATTATCGGAAGAAAAGTCTATGGCGGACAAAGTACTACTATTCCGCTGAAGGTTAACACCGCTGGCGTTATTCCAATCATTTTTGCACAATCAGTAATTATGTTTCCCCGAACAATCGCAAGTTTTTTCAGAGAAAGTGATTTCATGAACGTTTTGGTATCATGGCTTTCTCCTGGTGCTTTTTTATACACTATTGTTTACGTAGGGTTAATTGTATTCTTTGCATATTTTTATACCGCAATGGTACTCAATCCTGTAGAAATGGCAGAAAACATGAAAAAGTACGGAGGATTCATTCCTGGCAGAAAACCGGGTAAGCCTACTTCGGATTATATAAACAACATTTTAACAAGAATTACACTGCCCGGAGCAATATTCTTTGCTTTCGTCGCAGTTATGCCGGAGTTTATGTCCAAATATACCAACCTCCCATTTTACTTTGGTGGTACCGGTCTGATTATCGTCGTCGGTGTTGCCCTTGATACCCTTACACAGATTGAGTCACATTTAACTATGAGACACTATCAGGGATTCATGAAGAAAGGTAAATTAAGAGGAAGACGTTAACCATTGAAAGAACAGGATAATATATGCCTAAGAATAATAGTGTGATTGAAGTTGAAGGAGTTGTTACAGAGGCATTGCCTAATACTACTTTCAAAGTAGCATTAGAGAATGGACACGAAGTTCTTGCTCACACTTCCGGAAAAATGAGAATGCATTTTATTAGAATCTTACCGGGAGACAAAGTTAAGCTGGAATTATCACCATATGATTTAAAGCGCGGCAGAATAATCTACCGCTATAAATAGGAGTAATTATGAAAGTCAGAGCATCAGTAAAAACAATCTGCAAAGATTGTCGAATCATAAACAGATGTGGGGTTATCAGAGTTATTTGCTCATCTAACCCAAAACACAAACAGAGACAGGGATAATCAAGGAGGCAGAGCTTGGCACATATAGCAGGTATTGAACTTCCGAAAAACAAACGAGTAGTTATTGGTTTAACCTATATATTTGGTATAGGAAATACTACGGCAACTAAAATTCTGACGGAAGCCGGAATCGACGAAAATATCAGAGTTAAAGATCTTACTATGGATCAGGAAAAAATACTCAGAGATATTATTCAAACAAAATATCGTGTAGAGGGTGAATTAAGAACTAAAGTCGCTTTAGACATCAAACGACTTATGGAAATTGGTTGCTACAGAGGACTTAGACATAAGAGAGGTCTTCCTGTGCGAGGTCAGAGAACACATACCAATGCCAGAACCAGAAAAGGTCCCCGAGCCGGCGCAATTAAGAAGAAGAAATAGGAGGAGCTTTGGCACGCGATAAAGGAAAAAAAGATACAAAGAAAAAGAAAGTAAGAGTTGCTTTCGACGAAGGAATGACTTTTATTCATTCCAGTTTCAATAATACAATTGTCACACTGACTGACATGACCGGTAACGTTCTTAGTTGGTCAAGTGGTGGAAAAATCGGTTATAAAGGCTCAAAAAAGAGCACTCCATTTGCAGCTCAGCTGGCAGCTTCAGAAGTGGGAAAAGCTTCTGTAGAAATGGGAATAACCAAAGTTAGTGTTGTAGTTAAAGGACCAGGTGCCGGCAGAGAATCTGCCCTCCGAGCGCTTAATGCTTCAGGCTTGAAAGTGTTGTCCATAAAAGATGCTACTCCACTTCCTCATAACGGTTGCCGACCACCTAAGCAAAGAAGAATCTAAAGGGGGCTTTGATAATGGCTAAGTTTACAGGCTCACGTGGAAAATTGACACGAAGATTCGGTGAAAATATTTTTGATAGTCCGAAATTCGATAAAGTTTTACAAAGAAGAAATTATAAGTCCGGACAGCATGGTCCAGGATTCAAAAGAAAAGACACCGATTACGGAATTCATCTTAAAGAAAAACAAAAACTACGTTATACCTACGGAGTTTTGGAACGCCAATTCAAAAATTACTTTGAAAAAGCTGACAAAATGACTGGTATCACCGGTGAAAACCTGCTACAAATGCTGGAATCCAGACTTGATAATGTCGTTTTCAGAATGGGATTTGCCAGAACCAGACCACAGGCAAGACAACTTGTTAATCATGGTCATGTTGTAGTGAACGGCAAAAAAGTAGATATTCCTTCATATCAGGTAAAACCCGGAGATAAAGTTGAGATAAAAGAGAAGAGCAGAACTCTCTCCGCTATCATTGATGCAATTGATTCCAGATCAGGCGCTGCAACTTATCCATGGATAGAAGTAGATATTGAAAAATTCGCTGGTGAATTCAAGGCTCTTCCCAAAAGAGAGGAAATTCCTGTTAATATTGATGACAGATTAATTATTGAGTTCTACTCAAAATAGGAAATAGGAGTTTAATATGATGCTTCTTGAACCTTTGCAGATGCCGGATAGCGTTACAGTTGACGACAAAACTTTGTCACCAACTTATGGAAAGTTTTACATCGGACCCCTGGAACCGGGATTTGCAACTACTATAGGAAATACACTGAGAAGAGTGTTGCTCTCATCAATTCAAGGTGCAGCTGTAAGATACGTAAAGATTGAAGGCCTGCATCACGAATTCTCACCGATTCCGGGTAGTACTTCTGACTTCATTGACTTGATTCAAAAACTGAAAAAACTTGTTTTCACTATGAACAGTCTGGAAGAAGTACATGTAACAATAGATGTTAAAGGACCTAAAATCGTAACAGCAGCAGACATTGCAGAAAATATAAACATGACTGTTGTAAATAAGGATCTGGAACTGCTTGAGTTAACAGAAGATGTAGATTTTAAACTGGATATGTGGGTAGGAATTGGCAGAGGTTATATCGCGGCTAATAAACAAAATGTCGAAGATAAACCTATTGGTATCATCCCAATCGATTCCATTTATTCTCCCATCATTAAAGTTAATTTCCAATCAGGTCACAGAAGAGTCGGAGATAGAATTGACTATGATGAACTCATCATGGAAATTACCACAGATGGCAGTATTGACCCCCGATCATCTCTATTTCTGGCTGCAAAAATATTGAAAGATCAATATTCTGCAATTGCTCAGTTCGAAAAAGAACCCGAATATGTTGAAGAAGTCGAAATGGATCCTGAACTGGAAAGACTCGACAAACTATTCAACATGAGCGTAAAAGAACTTGAGCTTACTGTCAGATCAGCTAATTGTCTAGCAGCAGCCAAGATCGAAAATATTGGTGAACTTGTTGGAAGAAATGAACAGGAAATGTTAAAATACAGAAACTTTGGCAAAAAATCTCTCGACGAAATAGTAGCTCTCCTGACCAAATATGATTTAACTTTGGGAATGGATGTAGAAGGATTCAAAAAGAGAATTGATGATGCTAAAAGCAGAATAACTAAAATAAGATAAGGGTTATTAATATGAGACATAGAGTAGAAGGAAGGAAATTTGGCAGAGAAAGGGATCACCGTAAAGCTCTTATGCGAAACCTGGTTATTTCTCTGATTACACATGAAAGAATTACTACTACCCTGGCAAAAGCTAAAGAAACCAGAAGCCTGGCTGAAAGAGTAATTACTTATGGGAAAAAAGGTGAAGTTCATCACAGAAGACTAGCTTTCAGAATTCTGCACGACAGAGATCTGGTTAAACGTTTATTTGATGATATTGCACCAAGATTTTCTGACAGGAATGGCGGATACACAAGAATCTATAAGAAAGGATTTAGAAAAGGTGACTGTGCACCAATGGCAATCATTGAACTGGTTGATAAAGGAACAGCTCCTGAAAAATCTGCTGATAAAATTAAATCAGAAGATCTGACTAAATAAAAAATTGGCTGCAATGCAGCCTTTTTTTTTAACTTTCATCCTATTTTCCACTTGCCCGAAATCCCTGCAAACGAGGAACTCCAGTCTCTAGTTGACGTAAGTTTCTCACGGAGTAGAGACTTCCGGCAATCTTCGCCCGAAGTCCCTGTAAACGAGGAACTCCGGTCTATGACTCATCTCATTTTTTTTGCAGTTATTCTCAAACTCTCAAGTTCTTTTTGTGATTAGGGGATAATTATAGTTTATCAAGGCAATTGATAAGCTCTGTATTAATTTGATTCTTTCTCCATTTTGGAGGCTTTCGTTTCAATTAAGCTCTTTAGGTCAACCGCAGGAAGAAGGTATTTCCCAAAAGGAGCATAAGAAGTTAAATTTACCAGGAAATTACGAGCAGAACTAATCAGCATAGGTAATGCAGAATAAAGCAAAAACTGTTGTTCTCTATCTTTATCATTAACATCATTGGGCAATCTGAAAATACCACTTGCTATTATTGAGAACTTGTATCCCAACAGAGGCTCGGTCACATCATTTCCTTTTAATTTTAACATAAGATTGAAAAAACCTTCTTCTTTAATATTGATTAATAAATCAAAATCAATATCGAGCGGAATAGAATCAAAATCGCACTTCGAATTTTCTTTCATAATTGTTGTCAGATTAGATTCAAGGATAGCAAAATCCTCAAAAATTAACGGTGATTTCTTAAATTCCATCATGCAGTCCTTTGATTGATTTCTTCACCTTTAGAGTCTTTCACTCTTATGATGGTAGCCGACTGATATTTTTCTTTGTTAAACCATCCACTCCTATTCATCTGCTCTCTCAGCGTTTCAAATTCATGAATATTTGAATTGGTAAACCTTCCAATCTCAATACCTTTCTCTGAACTCTCTTTATGCTCGAGAGTCAGATTGAGCTTCACATCAAATATTCGCTGGAGTTTTGCAATCGTTTTGAGATTTAGAAGTTTATCTCCGGTAAACAACTGAGTGAGATATCCTTTGCTAACACCAAGAAGCTTTGCCAACTCTGTTTTGTTGATTTTGCTGGTGTCCATCAGGCATTGAATTTTATACATTAAATCCAGATGTATCATCTCTGCTTCAAAACTCAATCTATCTTCATCATCTCTGAAAGAAATAGCTTCCTTGAAAAGTTCCTGTGTGCTTTTTTCAGAAACCATAATCATACCCTCCTAATTTTTCAACAAATGTCTTTGTTTTCTTATCTGTTTCTCTTTTTGCATATAAAGCAATTAACACCACTTTTTTAAATCCTGTTTTTTGCGGAACAAAGTACTCTCTACAGTATATTCTCTCATTGCCTTTTCTGCTACCAGAAGCACTTCCTTTAAATTTCATTGCTGTGATGTTTAATGTTTTCCCAGAGAATTCTTCTTTTCCATATAAATCTCGATTATACTGATTTTTGAAAACATGAAAGAGAATTCTTCGTACTTTCTTATATTCTTGATTTAAGAACTCAATGATTTCAACTTTATTCTCAGAATCAATATAAAGTTCTACCTTCTCTGCAGCGAACTCTTCATAATCTCCGAGAATTTCTTTTACACTTAGTTTTTCACACTCTCGAACCATAAAGTTTACCTATAGCTAAACAGTCAATGTTTGTTTTGATTATTTTATGGAATTTTTCTTTATGTAACTTATTGCTGCCTGAAAATGCTCATCGTTGCGAATATAGCGATCATAATAATCCTTCATCCAGAAATTGCCCTTTCTATTCAAAATTCTATTAGCTGCTAAGGCAGTAAACGATTTCCAACTATGAACGATAGATGATAAATTATTCCCTTCATATACTTTGATCAAAACATGGACATGATTTGGCATAATTGCATATTCAATCAAATCGTATTTTATCTTGTGATAAAAATTCAAAGCTTCTTCGACAACTTTGTTGATTTTATCATCTTTCAGGAAACATTGTCCATATCCATTGTCTTCATATTTCTGGATTCGATTATGGAGTTCGATGTACTCTTTAGAATTGATATCAGTTGATTTGCAGACTCCCAGTTCATCTTTCCATTTCTGAATCACTTCTTTGGGAACTGAATCGTAGAGTCTGAAGGTAATAAATTGATAGATGTTACCTGCATCGAAATGTGGTAAATATCCTCTTGAATGCCAACCTTTTGATTCCTCCACAAAACCTCCTGCCGGAACCCCGGCTTCTGTTAAGAACACACCACAGGGAACACACCCGCACCACAGGGAACGCAGGCATCCTGCCTGCTTAGTATGGAATATGCCGACAAGATGTCGGCGTTCCCAGTTCCCCATTCCCAGTTCCCAGTTTGCCAACTCCTCCACACTCATCCTCTGATATTGTTCTCTTGATATACCAAACTCACCAATACCTTATCAAACTCTATTCGCTTTTCTTTTTGGGATAGTCTTGTTCTACATTCGGCTTTTCACTTAATACTGGGTTCTTAATGTTTTCTTGTCTTTGACTTTGTTGATTTTGTGAAGGTTTCAATTTCTCCGCTCCATTAAAACTTTTTTCAATTGGTACTCCGTTCTTTTTCTCATCCATTTTTTTCTCCAAATTAGTCAGTGTAATATTCAGTATTATTGAACAACCCAAAACAAAAGTAAAAATTATGGCTAATATAAAAGAATAAAACCCCACATTGTCAAAATATGATAATGCTTTGATTTTCTGTACTCTTCTCACCTATTACAACTTCCAAATATTCTGCATTTTTTTGAAAGATTATAATCATTGTAATGATCGAGACTGTAAATAAAAACATTGATAGAAAGTACAAAATCATTTCCGTATAATTTTTGACACCATAGAAATTTAGGATAGTTATTAACACTCCTAAACCACCTGAAGAAATAATCAATATACTTCTATCTCTTTCAAGTTTTGTTGTATACCAAGCATTTACAGTATTCGAATAATATTCGACATCTTTTTGTTTATCTATTTCTTCCACGTTCCACCCCCATCTCAGCCAACTCCTCCACACTCATCCTCTCATATTGCTCTTTTGTTAAACCAAATTAATATAATGTGTTATCGAATCAAATCCATATAATTTACTTCACATAATCTCCAAAAATTAGTTTTTTTGAGTAACTTAAGAATTTTAAAATTTCAGAATTTGGAAAAACATTGAGATAAAACCCCATATAGCAAGAATCAGAGTTGTGAGTTTAACAGCCTTACTTTCATATATCGAATCAATCGTTATCCCGTGTACATCACACCATCTTGCTTTATGCTTTAATTTTTTGGATAAGGCTAATTCAAATAATGAACTAATTTTTCTAACTTTTGCTTCGCAGGAATTATGAATTGCTACGAAATTTCCTTTGGAAAATAATTCTGCTTCTTCTTCACCTGATAATATTTCTCGTTGGTAAGTACCGTTATATTTCACAATATTGAGAAATTTTCCGTGTTCTATATATTTTGGTGTGTAAAGCTGATTGAATATTTGGGATAAATCAACCAGATTTGAAAATTCAAAAATGATTTCTCTTTTAAAAATGTATTTAAATCTTCTTTTTATTACTTCAAATCCAAACAAAGAACCTGAACAATTCCAATGGAGCCAAGTATAATCTTTATATTTTTGGATAAAACTTTCAAACTCAATTAGAAGTTTTTCCTCTTCAGATTTATATCCGTCGTTTTGCATAAGATAGAAACTTTTTACTTGATAGTTCTCTAAAAGATAAATAGATATGCAGCTTATAGCAGGAACAGAATTATTTTTAAAACTCTCTGAAGCATAATGAAAAATTAAAGTTTTTATCTTCTTTTCATTTATATCTTCTAACACTTTAAATGCTCTTTTCCGAATTTTATAGCGAGACATCACTACACCTCCAACTCAGCCAACTCCTCCACACTCATTTTCTCATATTGCTCTTTTGATATGCCAAACTCACCCAATACTTTATCAAACTCCGGATCGACAATTTTTATCTCCTCATATTTTAGCTCATACAGTTTATATACCATTAAATCTATTTGGTTTTCGAGGTTTTCCGTATTATTCCCCTCTGTAGAGGGGTGATTCGGCAGTTGCCGAATCGGGGTGTTCTTCTGCTCAAGTATTTTCTCCACCAACACTTCAAACGGTTTTTGCTTTTCCTGAGAAATTTTCGGGATGGGGATAAGTTCAAAGAATACCTTACTTAACTCGCGAGTTCCTCCTAATAATTCAGGGAATCTATCTTTAAATGCAAAATCAAATACCCATGAATTTAAAACTGCTATTAGATAATGCAGATGACTTTTAGAAGTCATTATGAAACATTTTTGATTAACTAAAAAACTATTTTTATCAAGTATAAATGGACGATATTTTGTCATATTTGGATACACTATCTTCTCCTTCTCAAATTCTTCCCAATATGCAATAGTATCTTGAAGTTCAAACCATTTATTGTTTGTTTCTTTTCTGCTTCCCTTATTGCCAGTTTGTTCTAATCTATGTTTAGAAAAAGTTAATAAATGTTCTTTGATTGCAGGATAATTGTCAATATCAATATGGAGAGTCGGAGCTGTAAATATCAACCACAAATCCGCAAACTCTGCTTTATATCGTTTGATATCCCGTCCTCTTAAAATTGGTTTTATAATTTCGGCAGATTTCGGATCCTTGGCAATCAGTTCATCTTTCTTAGCGCCGGAAATGATAAAAGCTTCATTGAAACCGGTTAGAACTCCACGATAGATGTTTACATCCCAGTCTTTAAGGGGAGTGCCAATCTTTTCTATTTTTTGTTTAATTGCGAATTCTTCTTTATTAGAAATTATCCAGCTTTCTTCGGATAGATTGGATAAGTCCACTGCATTTGACTTGAGATATTCAGAAATATCAGTTTCTCTGGTGAAGTCGGATTTGATACTGCAGGCTTCCAGCAAGAAGTGAGTCGAAGCGATAGTTTGACTCGCTAATTGCGTTTTTTTTGCAGTTCTCGAGTCACATTCTCGGGCTGCAGCCAGCTCATTGCAACTCAAGCCCTGCCCAGTTGATGGGAGCTTCTCGCTTGCAGAGACTTCTGCTTCGCTCGAAGTTCCTTGCCTTTGGCTTAGGAACTCCGATCGATTATTTCTTCTAAACACCAAAATATTCACATCAACCGTTGCAGATTCAAATACTTTGAATCCACCAAAGTCGATCAGTTTTATTGGCACAGTATTTTCGGAGAGGTATTTTCTGAGAGATTTTCCATAATTCGCCCTCATCCATTTATTGGAAGTGATCAAACATAATACACCGCCTTCTTTGAGAAGCTGGTTTCCCTTTTCATAAAACAAACAATAAATATCACCGGTTCTTTCAAAAACATTGAAAGAAGCATCTTTATAAATATCCGCAAATTTCCTTTTATCATCAAATGCTTTTTGCAGTTGAATATATGGCGGGTTCCCAATCACAATGTCGAAACCGTCCTCAACTCCCAGCATCCATTTAGGAGAAAACCAGGGAGAGCTTTCCTCTTTAAAGGGATTCCAATTTGCCAAACTAATCACACTCTCATCAACAATTTGATTTTCTAAAATAGCCTCTGCCAACTTTCTTTGTTCTTCTAAAAACTCAACTTCAAGTTCTTTTTTTCTAATTTGACTGCTGGCATAGAAGAATTGTTCTCTTATTTTTTGCATTTTTTTGATGCAGTTCTCGTATAAGTCTGCCAGAGTCCAGTCTCCGATCATTTTTTCTTCGCTCAGATTTAAATCGATTAAAGCGTTAGCGACAACAAATTTAAAAGAAAGGTTTGGAAGAGGATGTATATTACGATTAATTTTCTCATCATCAATCGTTTCATCAACTATTAAAGTTAAGAAAAGTCTAAGCTTAGAAATCTCGGTAGCAATTGGTTGAACATCTACACCATAAAGTGCATTTTGAACAATACCCATTTTATGCTTGTAACGCCAGTTCTCACTCATCAGCTTTTCTTCCAGAGCATCACGAACCAATTTGTTTGGAATTCTGTCCAATTGTCTTACCACCCATTCAATGGAATCCGGATCAACTTTCTGTAGAATCAGCAGTAATTTTTGTAGAATTCCCATAGGAAAAGCGCCTGAACCACAAGCAGGGTCTAATATTTTCAAGTCATCGATAGCATCAATAATACAAATTTTCTGTTCCGTTGTCAATTCTGTGTCTTCTTTGTAATAATTCAATAAATCCCCAATAACTTTTTCATCAATATCCGTCTTCGCCAAAAAGTACTGAGTAAGTGATTCATCAACCATATAATCAACAATTGCTCTGGGAGTATAGTAGCTACCTGTAGATTTCCTGGCAGTGTCACCGGTTTCAGGATTTATCTCAGCCAAAAGATTTTCAAAAATTCTACCCAACATCTCCGGATCTACAGATAATTCAATATCGATTGAGGTGTTTTCATCGATAGTAAAATTATAGGTTTCCAGCAAGATTAAAAAATCCTTCAACCACTTGTCAGGAACTTTCAATGTGTTTAAGTGATAGGTTTTACCATCAGGACCTAACTCATAAAAATCTTGATGAAGGTTAGGATCAAACAATCCGCCATTAAGGAAAGGGATAAGATCAAATGTTGTATTTCTGAATTCAGTTCTTCTCTTATCTATTTCGGTGTTAAGAAGCTCAAAAAATAACGGTTCAATCAGAGAATGGTAATAATCAGGGAAAATACTTTCAGATGATAGAATTTCTTCTGGAATCAAAGGAACACCTTTAGATGATTTCTTTTTTTTAAGAAACCAACAAAAAACTAATCTGCCAATCAATCTTACACTAAAGTCCTGTAACTGCTGATGATCTGTAGTTGAAGGAAGCCTAAGTATAGGTTCAAAAGCAAGTTCATTGCTCCCTTGTTTTACTTTGCCACCAACAAGTTTGTAGAATAAACGCTGAACTTCAGCATAAAATTCTTTGTTAACCACTTCAATTGAAAATCTTTCTTTTAAATCTTTTAAATCACTTACTCTACCTTTTCTAAACAGGAATTCTTGGGGAGTATGTGTTTTTGCAGTTTCTCCGAGAAAGAATGAAAACCTTTTCGGATTCGAGTGTATAGTCGAAATTTTCCCATCTTTCAAATTGTAATTCATGGTTATAAGAGAAAGTCTGTAATTGAGTCTGTCAGCCGGAATAAAGAAGACCAAAGCCTGTTTATAATCATGATGTTCCAGCAGACGAAAAGCCTGTCTGGTCAGAGTAATTCTGGGATCATTGGCAGAATCGTGCCAGATTTCCAGAACAGGAAGTTCGAGTTTATCTGAATTGCCAATTTTGACTATTTTGCTGAATCTGGTCTGAAATTCAAGCTCAAAATTGTTTTCCATCTGCTCGTAGTCATCGGGAAGAAAGTTTGTTAGAATCTTCTGATAATCATTTCTTGAATAGGAACTATTCAGTATTTCTTTCATGGCTGTGCTCCGGGGCTATTTGTTTTTCTTCAGTTCGAGAGCAAGGATGAGTTTTTCTTCACCGGCGTCAACTTCCTGTGCTCTGCTGATTAGCTTAGTTAAATAATAGGCGGGAATTTCTGTTTTTATTTTTTCAATTTCCTGTTCTGTTTCCTTCAGGTTGATATTTTTTATTCTGCTCAATGTATAGTCCGGCAGCGTCTGAAGGTTTTTAATCACAAACTTCAGGTCTTTCAGGTAATCACGGTGATTGTGATGCAAATCTATCAGGACATCCAGCACTCTGATTGTTTCTCTGAGCAGTTTTTCCGGCGCAATCTCAGATTGTCTGGCAAAGAGATTTGAGCAGATAGGATCATAAATGCTTCTG
>JAQVBK010000053.1 GCA_028690365.1 Candidatus Cloacimonadota bacterium | reverse complement strand
AATCCTGATTCTGCCTTTGTTCTTCACTTTGTTTACTCCGGCGAAGATGGACACTTTTTACTTCTGCGTTTGTTGATTCTTCTTTTATAATGTCTATCAAAATTTTTCCACAAAATCATAAGATGAGTTAAGTAATTGTTGATCTCTTGTCAAAAGTATTGCCTTTAGAAATTTGGAAGTTGCTAAAATGATTGAATCGGGAAGTTTCAGCTTAGTTCTTTGTTTAAACTCGATAATATAATTGATCATCTCTTTATTCTCGTTTTGTAGATCAATGACATCCACAAACTCCAAAAATTCATCAAGAAGTTCAATATCTTTTTGTCTTATTTGCGGAAATGCTAGGAATTCAATTTTTGAAACTATAGACACGGCTATATAATCTGCATTTTCCAATTTGCTTAATAACTCTCTGTTATCTTTTTGAAGTATTTCTATAATGCAATTAGTATCCAGTAGATATCTATTTCCATTCATCCCGCAATTTCCTTTGTTCCTCTACTGCATTGCCATCCCACTCCAATTTATTCGAGAACTTTGAAAAATCGTATCTAATACTCTTTGATTCCTCAGAGTTTTTTAATTTGCTCATCACAATGACTAATTCTAATTCACAGTCAGTATAATCTGTAGGAATATCGAGAAAAATGTGTCCATTTGTTGGTTTTACGTATAATTTTACTGTCTCCATATTAACCTCGCCTGGGTGTTTGTTATGTGTTATGACCATTTACCATTGGCTTTTCTCTCTATATTTTCAGTTTTAGTACATAGTTTTACTTTTGTTTTCTATTTTGTCTTTGTTCTTCATTTTTAACTAAGACTCTCAGTTTACCCTTCTATACTTTTCTGCAAAAAACTCAGGGTGACAGTTCTTTTTCCCTTCTCTTAGTGTAAGAGAAGGTGGATTCAGATTTTGGCTAAAATCTGAAGACAGATGAGTTGAATATTTATTTGCTTTCATTGTTCATTTCCCATTTCACTTTTCACTTTTCACTTTCTTTAGTCTTTTGTCTTTATCCTGCCCATCCTTCAATTCTGCAAATCCTGATTCTGCCTTTGTTCTTCAATTTTTCATTCTTCATTTGTTTTCTTTTCACTTTCTTCAGTCTTTTGACTTTATCCTGCTCATCCTTCAATCCTGCAAATCCTGATTCTGCCTTTGTTCTTCATTATTCATCCGTCAAAGCCGCCTGCCTGTTGGCAGAAGGGACTAAAGTTCTTCATTGTACATCTTACATGATTGTTAATGGACGCTTTTCAGGGTCTTGTCTGTTATCGAAAACAGAATGTACAATAATTTCTCTATCTTCCAATGTGTAGAATATGGAGAAAGGAAATCTTCTAATAATGCATCTCCTAAAACAGGAGTAACACACCTTGTACATTTCAGGAAAGGACAGAATATTGTTTAAAGCCAATTAAACCGAGTCAAGAAAATCAAATCCAAGACCTTTTCTTTGCTTTTCGTACCATGCAAAAGCAGATTCAATATCATCTTTTGATCTATCGGTGTATCGGATAATCATTTATATCTGTTCCTTAGCTCCTTATGTGCACTTTTAACATCATGCAAATTCAATTCTCCATTTTTATATTCATTATATCTTTTATCTAACTCAAGTTTTTGCCATTCCGGTAAAGGTAGCTCATTATTATTTTTCGCAATAGAATCCCAAATATCCTCAACAAGTATTAACTTCTCAGCCAAAGCCAAATTGTCTATTTCTTTTCTTATTTCATTTGGTCTCATTTGAAAATCTCCTAAATTAATTTGTGAATAGTGATAGAATGTGAAAAGGCAATAAGTAGATTTTTCTTGTACTTATAATCATATCATCGTCCTCTTTTAAATATGCTATTGAATGAATCAATATGCATTAATGACAAAATGGATTGACAATTGACAAACTTGAAGGTCTTCATGACTTTTCACTTTGTTTACTCCTGCGAAGACGTATCCCATTTAAGTTGCTGAGTGTATCGAAGCATACTTTTTACTTTTACAACTGTCTTTGTTCTTCAATTTGTTTACTCCTGTGAAGACGGACACTTTTCACTTTCTTCAGTCTTTTGACTTTATCCTGCTCATCCTTCAATTCTGCAAATCCTGATTCTGCTTTTGTTCTTCAATTTTTCATTATTCATTATTCATTATACATTATGCATTGGTTTTACTGGTTGCTGAGCGTATCGAAGCATACTTTTTACTTTTACAACTGTCTTTGTTCTTCAATTTGTTTACTCCTGTGAAGACGGACACTTTTCACTTTCTTCAGTCTTTTGACTTTATCCTGCTCATCCTTCAATTCTGCAAATCCTGATTCTGCTTTTGTTCTTCAATTTTTCATTATTCATTATTCATTATTCATTATTCATTGTCTTATCAAGTTAATCCTGATTCTGCCTTCAGAATTCATTATTCTTTTGCCTTTCGTAGTCCCCTGATATAGATACAGCTTCGCCGCATGACTTACAGATCGAGCAAGGCTACCCAATACCAGTAAATTTTTACGGCGTTAAAAAAAAATATGAATATAGGTCAAGAATAATTTATGCAAGTAATGCTTGAAATTAAACAATTATATTTAGTGATTAGTCTTTCATTATTGTAGAATTAACAAGTTGCTGAAGAATTATCCGATATAATAAAATGTCGGAGCTGCTATTTATCAAAATCGTTGATGTAATCGAACTTTATGAGTCATCATGGTTTGCTGAAATAGTGAGAGGGGACAGAAAATTTTGTAAATTATTGAAAGTAGTTATTTACTATTTACGGAGACGATGAGGTTGATTCTGAAACTATTACAGAGTTGTACGATTCAAAGAGAGATAACTGATTGCTGGCAATAAACAACTCTCTGAAAAGATTACTCGAAAGAGTTGGTTTGCTTTTGTAGATTTTAATAAAAGCACATTTGATGTATATGTGCAGACATGAGTAATTGATAAGATCATTATCACATCAGAATTATCCCAAAATATTTCAGTAACCGTGAAAACAAAATATACAGAACTTTCATTCCGGTAAGAGAAATTGACAAAGATAGCAAAAAATAACTTTTCTGCAGATATGGAAAAATAGGAAAAAAAGAAGCGTTGGAATTACATACCAAAATGTATAGGAAGCAGATTCAGCAATTTTGTCCGGTGTTTGTTTCTCTATATACAGCCAAAGAATTACAACAATCATCACACTTGGTATTGCAGAAATAAGTACCTAAATTTTGGTGGTGTGTTTAGCTATTTCGGAAATTAAAACCACTAATTAAAGTAGAGACTGCATATTTATCCATTACACAACATTTTCATTCCTCTACTTTCCTTTCATAAGTGTTTTCCAGACAGCTTCTCCATAAATCTCATGCTCAACTTTTAACACCTTCTCAGCAATACACTCGGGAGAGATGCAATCTGCAATATTTACTGCTCGTTGCAACACAATTTCACCTTCATCATACTGATGATTAACCAGGTGAACCGTTGCTCCTGAAACACTTTTTGCAGCAGCCAAAACAGCTTCGTGAACTCTGATTCCATACATTCCTTTTCCGCCAAATTCCGGTAATAATGCCGGGTGAATATTCAAAATTGGTTTGGAAAACTTTTTAATAAAATCACTGCTTAGTTTGAGCATAAAACCAGCCAGAGCAATCAAATCAATTTTATTTTGCCGACAGATGTTGAGCAGGTTTTTTTCGTATAGAGCAAAATCCTTTGTAGAAAAATATATCGGCTCAATTCCCTGCTCAGCAGCTCTATTGGCAACCGGAGCTTCCTTTCTGTTATAAAAAACATTCAGGATTTCTATAGGTAGATTATGGTTTTTAAAATAGTTGTCCATAGCTAACAGATTTGAGCCTCTGCTCATACCCGAAGTTAGGACAATAACTCTGAAATTGTGCATTAGCTAATCCGAACGTTTATCGTACTCAATTATTACAGGAACGTTGAGAAGTACAAGCAAGTCGTTGTCCATTTCTACTACGCCATGTATAAACTCTTTGGAAATATCACCCACGTTTGCGGGAGGAGGATCAATAGCAGAATCATCAACCTCAATGACATCTCCAATTTTATCCACAATAAAACCAACTGCATCTGTACCAATCTTTTCTTTAAGAAGTCCCTGATCTCTGAGTGATTCAGTTTCGGTATCAGTTTTCAGGATGAGATTTCGGGAGAAAGAATTGATTTCCGTCAATTCTCTGCCCAGTCTCTTGGCTAGATCAATTATGGTAATTACCTGTCCGCGAAGGTTAAAAAGACCTTTAATGTAATCATAACTGTCGGGAACGGGGGTGTACTTCATGTGGTTATTAATCTCCTTCACTTGAAGAATATTGATTCCGAAAAAAGTATTACCCACGTAGAAAGTTGTGAACTGAGCCATAAATCCTCCTATTGTTAAGGTTGTTTTTTGTCAGTTTCTATTTTTATCTTGAGATCATCCAATTGATTCTGGTCAACTACAGAGGGTGCGTCACTCATCAAATCTACCGCTTTCAGGGTTTTTGGGAAAGCAATTACATCTCTGAGAGATTCTGCTTTAGTCATCAACATAACCAATCTGTCTATGCCGGGAGCAATTCCGCCGTGTGGGGGGGTACCATATTTCAGTGCTTCCAGGAAAAATCCGAATTTCCTTTCTAGTTCTTCTTCCCTATAGCCGAGTACATCAAAAATTTTCTTTTGAATATCCAGTCTATGACATCTGATACTGCCGGAGGATAATTCGGTTCCATTGCACACCAGATCATAAAGTTGTCCCTGAATTTTGTGCCAATCTTCTTCTTTGTCAAAGTAGGCGATATGCTCATCTTTGGGTAGAGTAAACATGTGATGAGCTGCCTGCCAGGTTTTTTTCTCCTCATCGTATTCAAAAAGCGGAAAATCAGTAATCCAGAGCAAGTTGAATTCATCGGGGTTAATTAAGCCGAGTTCCTTTCCCAAATGATTGCGGATGCCGTTCAATATTTTACAGACATTTGCAGTGGAATCGGCAGCGAAGAGAATCAAATCTCCATTCTCTGCACCGGATGTTTTTAGAATCTGTTCTTTTTCCTCATCAGTAAGAAACTTGCTGATTCCGGCTTCCATGGAGTCATTTAATACTTTTGCGAAAGCTAAACCTTTACCTCCCAGATGTTTGGCTATCTCAATTAGCTGGTCTGTCTGTTTTCGGGAATAGCCGGCGCAGCCTGGGGCAACAATACAGCGAATTGCACCGTTTGATGCAATTGCAGAACTAAAGACCTGAAAATCTGAGTTTCTGAGAATTTCGGTAACATCGCATATCTCCATGCCGAAACGCAAATCCGGTTTATCAGTGCCGAATCTTCTCATAGCTTCCGAATATGGCAAACGTGGAAAAGGTGTCTCGATGTCAACATCAAGAACCACTTTAAAAATGTGTTTAAAAAGCTGTTCATTTATCTCGAATATTTCATCCTGAGTAATAAAACTCATCTCCATATCCAATTGAGTAAACTCCGGTTGACGATCAGCTCTAAGGTCTTCGTCTCGGAAACAACGGGCGATTTGAAAATAACGGTCGAAACCGGAAATCATCAGTAATTGCTTGTACATCTGTGGAGACTGAGGCAAAGCAAAAAATTTTCCGGGGTGAACACGGCTAGGCACGAGATAATCTCTGGCACCTTCCGGAGTACTCTTCATGAGAATTGGAGTTTCGATTTCCAGAAAATTCCTGCTGTTAAGAAAAGCTCTGATTTCGTGGATAATTTTATGTCTCAATACAATATTTTTACTCAGTCTTTCTCTACGTAAATCCAAATAGCGATATTTTAATCTAAGATCTTCTTCGGCTAGAATGTTTTCATTTATTTGCACCGGCAAGGGGGCAGAGTCATTGAACAAATACAATTTTTCTGCAACTAACTCGATACTTCCGGTCTTCATATTTTTGTTGATGTTTTTTTCATCCCGAAGATTTATTACTCCCTCAACTCCAAAAACAAATTCGTTTCTCAAAGAATGAGCTTTTTCCATCAACTCGCTGTTTTCAGGATTAAATACAACCTGACATATACCGCTGATATCTCTCAGATCGATGAAAATAAGTCCGCCCAGATCTCTTCGGCGGTGAACCCATCCCATTAACGTAACTCGTTGTCCGACATTATCTGAGCCAATGGATGTGGCATAATGAGTGCGTTTCAAATTTGACAATAAATCCAACATTTATACTCCTTTTACAATCCGGCTGCTTACCGTGCTGCTTCGATGTTTTTACATAGTTAGTCCTATTGTTCTGCCAGCTTCATATTTAAGTGCCAAGGTGTGTAACCTTTTCAGATTCAGCTAGCAGACCAATATCTTACTTTAGATATTGCATTAGCAATTACAACAGTTTTTTACGTCAAGATTTATTTCAATAGAGTATTTGAAAGAGATTTTCAAATACTGAGAGATTGTAAGCGATTGCAACTGTCAAAAGAGATACATCTTTTCAGACATGACAAAATAGCAGGAGATGTCTTTAGAAATGATTCATTACCTATATTGTTCTATTATATAAGGTCGATATTAGAAGTCGTTCTTTTTGTCATTAAAAAACTGATTTACATATTTCAACAATTCATCTATCTGATTTTTAGCGGTGATCCAGATTCTTTCTACTAAGATTTCTCCATACTCATGAGCAATAATATTCCTCATTCCAATGATTTTTCTCTATGGAATTTCTTTAGAAGCGTTAGTAAATTTCTCTGATAGATGATTTGCTGCTTCTCCTATAACTAAAATCTGTCTTTCTACGGCATATCGTACCATTTTATTATTTTCAAAATCATGAAAACTTAAGCCGTTGATAAAAATTAAAATGTCTTTGCAAGCTTCTCTGATGTCCCACAAATAAGCTTTATCTCTATCGTCAGGCTGCATAAATTCTCTTTGCAGTGGATAATATTTCCTTACGTCTATATGGGTTGGTAATTCCATCTTTTTCTACCAGATCGACTTTTCTGTTCAGGTATGATTCCAATTTTTCCCTTAAATCCATAAATTCAAACAACGAATAATTTGAATCATCTTGGAAAACAACTAAAACATCTATATCACTATTTGGAGAAAAGTCTTCTCTTAACACCGAGCCAAAAAAGTAAAGCTCTTTGATTTTGAAGTCCTTGATAATTCTGAATAAATTATTGTCATCTATAGAAATTTTTGGAAACTGCATTTTGACCTCCAGTTTAACAGATATTAAGAATTTTCCAAGTTCAAGAATCTTTGATTGGGGAAGTAACGAATCTTACTTTAGATATTGCATTAGCAATTACAACAGTTTTTTACGTCAAGATTTATTTCAATAGAGTATTTCATAATGTTGAACCTATGAAATCTGCATTATAACGCTAAGAATAATTTTGCTTATGATGACCTGTATCTATTAGATTTCAGAGTCTGTCAGGGACATTGATACATGACATCACAATGAGAAAATTTCAGCATCTCGTCTGTGGTGTTTGAGAGAAGGGATAAAGATTTGTGGATGAGCAGCATAATTTAGTAGCGATAGATTTTTTATTTGCTAAATTATTTTTCTGCGTAAGAGGAATGTATTTAGATGATATAGAGTAACAAAAAAGATTCTACAAAAGGGAGTAAAAATGAGAAAAATACTTGTAATATGCTTCATCCTGATGATTAGCTTGTTGAAAGCGCAGGAGATTGCCGTCAGAAAAGTTCTGATTGCTTTTGAGGACACAAAGTTTAAAAAAGAACTGGCTAAAGAAATGAAAACCATTCTGGAGAAAGAGGGATTAGTAGTGACTGAAACTGATCATTCAAAAAAAGGATTCACAGAGTTGGATGGAGCAAGCTACGATCTTGTTTTCATAACAAACTCCGGAGTTAATTCCAAGGTAAGACCCTGGGTAACAAAATGGATATCTGAGAATGAAAATAAGACGAAAATTATTCTGCACACAACTCAAAGAAATGACTGGGAAGTAAAAACGAGTGTTATAGCGGTTACTTCTGCATCAAAAACCGGAGAAGTCAAAAAGTTTGCTCAGGATTATGCAGAACAGGTTATGAAAGTTCTTGGAGAACCGAATCCCTTAAACAATGACTAAAACATTAATATTTCTGTTATTTTTCCTAATCTTCCCTTCTGCTCTGATTATGCAGAATTACATGGGAGGCAATTGGTATTCGCTCTTTCACAGTTACTCATTGGGGATAGTCTTCGGGATAATCTCGTGGGTGCTGTTTTGTTTTACATTGCTTCTTGCCTGCAGAGTCAGATTTTTAGAAAAGATCTTCGGTCAGGATAAATTGTTGGTTATTCACAAAACTACTGCAGCTTTTGCTCTTTTGACAGCTTTGATTCACGCCTTTTTTAAACTTCAATTTTCTACTGAAGTAAGTATACAATTGATTACCGGAGCTGCTGGTGGATTAATAATTATCACATTATCCGTTATGTCATTTATGACAATGACCAGAACGAAATTTGAAAAATTTAAGTTTATTCGCAATCTATCCGATAGCTTCAGAAAAAGAATCAGCTACTCCTACATGAAGTTTCTTCACAATGGACTTCCCCTGGCAATGTGTATAATTCTGGTACACATACTGATTTCTTCAGCCACAAAAGAGCTGCAGCTTCGGTCAATTCTCATATATGCAACCGGATTACCGGTAATTCTGCTGTGGGTTTATCACAAGTTCATTCGCTCGTTTTTTGCAGTCAGAGGTAATCTGGTTTCTGTAAAAACACTTTCACCATCACTGTTTTCAGTCGAAATGAGTTTCAATAAAGGATTAACGATTGTTCCCGGTCAATTTGCTTACTTCAAAATTGCTGATTCTTTGCTCAGAAAAGAGGAACATCCGTTTACTATTGCAAGTCATCCGGAAGAAAAGACGATTGAGTTGGTAATTAAAAAAGAAGGTAAATGGACAAGAAATTTATCGGCATTGAAACCAGGAGTTCAAGTCCAGATTAGCAGTATCTACGGAAAGTTTACGTTTAAAAATGACAGACCTATGCTCTGGGTTGCCGGTGGTGTTGGAATTACTCCTTTTCTGGCAAAAATAAGACAGATGAGTTTGGATGGCGATGATTTCAGACAACCGGTTGTATTATTTTGGAGTACGACCACATTTTCCGAGATGCCATTTAAAAGAGAATTTGATGATTTTGCTTCAAGGACCAACAGTTTTACTTTCATTGCAATCAATACACGAGAAGTTGGCGGTAAGAGAATCACATCTGATCAGATTACTGACCATTTAAATATTTTAAAGAAACATGCTGGTAAAAATCCGTCATTGTGGTTCTGCGGTCCAAATTCATTAAAAATAACGGTCTTGATTGGAGCAAAACAAGCTAGACTTAAATCAAATTATATACATTACGAAAATTTCTCAATATGAATTCAGCTTTATGAAAAAAAACACAGATTATTTGATTTGAGATTGTCTTAGAAGAACTAATTGTCTAAATTGATGAAATCTTTGGAGACGTTATTTTTTTCAGACTGATTTGATGCTTCGAATTAAACAAAACGGAATCGGTTTGGCGGAATGAAAATAGAATTAAAAAATAGATGAAGGATACAAACATGAATTTTAAAAGGATTATAATAATCCTGGCTGCAATATTGATAGTTGGGATAATTTTCAGATTGACGATTGGGAAGAAAGCAGCAACTTCGGGTGGTGCATCTTGGAACAGAAGTGGTCTTTCCGGTAGGGCAATACCGGTGACCGCTGAAAATGTGACAGAAAAAGACTTTCGTGATATTTCAGTTTTTACGGGAGATATAGAACCGGCCTACAATATAAGTATTCCTTCCAGAATTACTGCCAGAATTGAAAAGATATATAAAAAGCCGGGAGACTTCGTAAAAGCGCATGAATTGATTGCAAATCTGGAAGATAAAGAACAACTCAACAATCTTTCTGAAGCCAGAGCAAGCTATGAACTTGCTAAAGCTCAATTGAGAGAAGCTCAATCAAACTCAGAAAATCTTGGAAAAGAACTTCAAAGAGCAGAGACTTTGTTTGAAAGCGGTTTTATGGCTGAAGCTCAGATTGAAATAATCAGAACAAAACATTTGACGGGGTTATCATCACTTGAGTTGGCAAAAGCACAGTTAGCCCAGAGAGAAGCCAATCTCAACACTGCTCTTCTGAAGAAGAGCTATACCAACTTATATAGTCCCCGAGAGGGTTTTGTGGGTGATTTAAATTTTGATGAAGGAAGCATTATTAACCAGAATACTGTTTTTACAACTGTTGTATCAATCGATAGTGTTATCTGCGAAATTAATGTCTCAGAAAAACTTATTCCCAGATTAAAAGAAGGTATGGCTGCAACTGCCGAGATTTCAGATAGAAATCAGAAGAAATATTTTGAAGGGAAAATCTATTCTATTTCCCCCATAGTAAATAAGCAAAGTCGTACTGCAGCAGTGCAAATGATGTTTAATAATCCTGATTACATTCTTAAACCTGGGATGTTTGCCAGAATTTCTATTTTGCTTGAACAGCGAAATTCAGTTCCTGCGGTTCCTGAAAAATCATTGGTAGAATATAAACAGGTTAAAGGTGTATTTATGGTTAACGGAGATTCAACAGTTACTTTTGTTCCGACAGAGGTTGGTTTAAGTGAAGATGGTTATGTTGAGATTGTCTCTGAAGTAAAAATATCTAAAGTTGTAACTGAAGGACAATTTATGTTGTCAGATGGTTCCAAAATCATTCTGCCTGATGGCGATAAGAAGCAAGAAAAAGGAATGAAAAAGAATGAAGGATAGAGGACTCTTATCGTTAACAGTTGATCGTCCGGTTCTGACTTCGGTTATATTCATAGTGATAATTCTTCTCGGAATGATTTCCTTCATGAGGCTTTCGGTTGACCTGATGCCTGACATTTCATATCCCACGGTTACAATAGTTGCCAGTTACCCGAACACATCTCCGGAAGATATTGAGAACATTGTGACTATTCCGATTGAAGACGCAGTTTCAGGAATACAGGGAATTGAGTTGATTACTTCAAATTCTATGGAAGGAAGAAGCGTAATTCGTCTCTCTTTTGCCTGGGGTACAGATGTTACTGAAGCTGTTAACGATATCAGAGACAGAATGGATAGGATCATAGGTAATCTCCCCGATGACATGGATAGACCTACGATAAGAAAATTAGACCTGAGTGCATTTCCAATCATGATGCTGGGAATTTCCAGTCCAATGAAAAGAACAGATTTGAATGCATTTGTTGAGCACAATATTAAGTATAGATTTGAGCGTATTCCCGGAGTAGCCAACATTGATATTCAGGGAGGTCTGAATAAAGAAATCCATGCTGTAATTACAGCAGAAACCATGGAAGCATATAATATTACTCCTTCCATTATTTCACAGGCGATCAGAGCTGAAAACAGAAATGTTCCAATTGGTTCAGTCAAAGAACATGGTAAAGATATCCTTCTGCGTTCACCCGGAGAATTCTCCAGTGTGGATGATATAAAAAGTATTCCGATAACACTAAGAAATGGAACTACTATATATTTGAAAGATATTGCTGAGGTTTTTGAGACTACAGAAGAAGAGCAGCAATCTGTGCGTGTTAACGGAGAAAGAGGTATTGTTATCTCAATGAATAAAAGAGCAGATGCTAATACGGTTGCAACATCAGCAGAAGTTATACGTGAAATTGAACGTTTAAACAAAGACTATCCGTTTTTGCAAATTGTCAAAATTATGGATTCTTCAGTCTATATCAGAGCATCGATAAAAAATATTGGTATTTCACTTCTAATTGGGGCGATTCTTGCAGTTTTTATTCTTTTCATTTTCCTGGAAAATATCCCGAGTACTCTGATTATATCAACGGCTGTACCAATTTCTATAACTGCAACATTCTTGCTGATGTACACAAACGGATATACATTGAATTTGATGACTTTCGGTGGACTGGCATTGGGAATTGGAATGCTTTTGGATAATTCGATTGTTGTGCTGGAAAATATTTTTCGTCACAATGAGGAAGGATTAAGCAGAAGACACTCGGCAGTCTTAGGGGTGTCAGAAGTAGTTGCTCCGCTGGTA
This sequence comes from Candidatus Cloacimonadota bacterium, assembly GCA_028690365.1. Lineage (GTDB taxonomy): Bacteria > Cloacimonadota > Cloacimonadia > Cloacimonadales > JAQVBK01 > JAQVBK01. Next base: position 4,095 of record JAQVBK010000053.1, on the reverse strand, counting down.
GCAAGTACTTTAACAACAATAGTAGTTTTTCTCCCGGTAATTTTCATCAGGGGCATTTCAGGTATAATGTTCAGGCAATTTGCAGTTATTGTAAGCTTCTCTCTTTTTTGTTCTCTGTTTGTTGCAATCTTTTTGGTTCCGATGTTATCGTCAAAAATGATGCATCTCTCCTTTAGTTTTGATGGTTGTCCAGCGTGTTCTAAATTTGCCAGAAAAGTCAGTCAATTTCTTAAGAACCTAGAGACAAGTTATTCAGATTATCTTGCCAAGGCTTTACACAAACCGTGGAGAATAGTTATATTCGCTGTAATCCTGGTAGCGATTTCCTTTATTCTGATTTCTCAGGTAGGTACTGATTTTATGCCTGCAGCTGATGAGGGTGAAGTAAGGGTAAATATTACAATCGATGAAGGTGCGACACTGGAGATGATTGAAGAAAGAGTCAAAACAGTTGAGGGAATCATCTACAATCATGTACCGGAAGCGGAATATGTTTTTGCCAGAGTAGGTGGTGGCGGATGGATTGGAAGTACCGCCAGAACTAATCGGGCTAATATGCGTGTTCTTCTAAAAAGTAGGGATAAAAGAACCAGAAGTTCAGATGAAATATCTAATGATCTGCGTAAACGCTTATCGGCACTTCATGGAGTAGAAACAAGAGTTAGTCCGGGTAGAGGTCTCTTTATTTTGAGAATGGGATCCAGCAGTGGTGACAGAATTTCCATAGAAGTTAGAGGAAGAGATCTGGAAACCGGTTATAATATTGCATCAAACATAGAAAAAACAATCAAAGAAATTGATGGAATTACAGATGCTTCTCTGAGCAGAGACGAAGAAACCAATGAACAGGTTCTGCGTGTCGATAGACAGAAAGCTTATAAAATGGGCATAAGTGTTACTGCTGCTGCTTCATTTCTGGAACAGGTTATACAGGGAACCAAAGCAACTACATTGAGAGTAGATGGTGAAGAATTTCCCGTTATAATCAAACTCGCAGATGAAGATGCTGAAACTTTGGATAACATCCTTCAATTAACTGTTCCTTCAAATATGGGACAATTGGTGCCTCTCAATAGTTTTGCCACTATTGAACTACAGAAGGGACCATCTTCTATAGAGAGAAAGGACAGAGAAAGGATTATCAGCGTAAATGCTGATTATTCAGGAAGAGATGCCGGAAGCATAATTGCAGAAATTAGACAAAAGCTGTCAAAAATAAGCATCCCGGATGACTTCAACGTGGTAATTACAGGGGATTATGAGGAACAACAAAAAGCTTTCCGTGAGTTAATGGTGGCAATTGTTCTAGCTATTCTGTTAGTTTATCTCGTTATGGCTGGTCAGTTTGAATCTTTTAAACATCCCTTCACTGTATTATTTTCGATTCCCGGTGCAGTTACAGGAATTGCGATAATGCTCATTCTGTCAGGAACCCTAATAACAATGCAGGCTATCATCGGTATGATAATGCTCACCGGAATAGTGGTCAATAACGCAATCATTCTGATTGACTATTCTAACCGGCAAAGAAGAGAACACGGAATGACAGCTTTTGAGGCAATAGTTATTGCCAGTAAAAGAAGACTGCGTCCGATTTTAATGACTGCTCTCACGACTACTCTGGCTTTGATTCCTCTTTCATTTGGATTTGGTGATGGCGGAGAAACTCAGGCTCCAATGGCGAGAGTTGTTATCGGAGGATTGGTTAGTTCAACCTTTTTAACTCTATTCTTAATTCCGGCAATTTACACATTACTGGAAAAAAAGAATCTAAAAATTACCGAAGAATAAAAGGTAACAATTCAAAAAAATCATCAGAAATTCATTAAAAAATTCTATATACTTATGATTTCTCAAACAAAATGGATTTTTTTCGAGAGTCGTATTTTGCATCAGGTCAGTCTTTATATCATTGTTTCTCTTATTGTTATAAAAATATCTTGACTAAAAATAATGGTGGTCACTTTTTGCTACTAATAGATTTTGGATATTTGAAGATGAGGAGGTTATATGAAACTTACTGTAATCGTATTATTGGGTTTAAGTCTGAGCATTATGATGCTGCTAAATCTGTCAGTTTCAAAAATGTCATTATCGATGCAGGCTGTTGAAGAATATTCATTTAAAGGCAAGAAAATGTCTGATATTGGTGTTCAATTTAATAAAGGTGCTGTAGAAATTTACTTAAATAATTTGATAGTAAAATTTAAAGGAGAACAAAATGGGACTAGGAGCAACTAGAGACTTACTCAGATCTTTTGGATTAAACAATCTGGAAGTAGATGTTTATCTTACACTTGTAAAACACCCCGGAACAACCGGTTATAGAATCGGTAGTTATATTTCCAGACCAGTAGCTAATATTTACAAAGCACTGGCTCAACTTGAAGGAAAGGGATTAGTTGTTTTCTCTGAAGCAAGCGGTAGCAGGGTTTACTTGCCGGTAGAATTTGGAGAGTATGTGGACAAAATTGAAAGCGAACTGAGAGATAAACGGGACAAGATAGTCAGTCAACTTTCGAATCTTTCTTCACCCCAGAAAAATTTTGGCAGTTACAATTTAACAGACCAATTCCAGGTATATGAAAAAGCAAAACATCTCATCAGTACCGCTAAAGATATGCTACTGATTGATATATTTCCTAATCCTTATGAAACACTGAAGAGTTTTATTATTGATAAGGAAAGCAAAGGTGACGCTGATATCAGATTGAAAATATATCACGAAGATGAACCAATATGTAAAAATACTATCTCTGCATACAATGGCAGTTTTATTGTAGATAACTGGATAGGTCACTGGTTAATTGTTTCAAAAGATATGGATGAATGTTTGATTGCTTCATTCAGTAAAGATTCCGAATCAATTTTACACGCTGTGTGGTCTACGGACCCGTTTATCTGTTTTAATCTCTTCAATGGTATGGCAAATGAATTTATGCTGATAGATATTCTGAACAGAGTCTATCTTAAAAAAGACATAGATGCTAAAAAAATAATGGAAATAAACGATCAATACAACCCATTGTTTCAATATGAACAAGCAGGCGGTGAGATGATAATGAGAAAATTGTTCAACAACGAAAATAGTTGACGGAGAAAAAAGATGAGAAATATTTTTTTAATAACTTTATTCATTCTAGTTTGCACTCTATCAGGAATGCCGGTTGATCAAGAAACTGCTGATCAAACTGTCAGTAATTTCCTTATGACTTCGGGTAGAGATGCAAGTTTCGATTTTACTTTTGATGAAAAGAACGAAAATTTATTCTACTTGTATAATTTAGAACCAAAAGGTTTTGTTATGATTGCCGGCGATACTGATTTTGTACCGGTATTGGGATATTCTTTTAACAACGATTTCAGCACAGTTGATGAAGAACGAGAAATAATCTTCCATTGGCTGAATGAATATCAACAGCAGCTTCAATTGCAGATAACAATGGAACATAGAATACGTAATAATGAGAAATGGGAACTACAAGATTTTTCCAGATCCAGATTTGAACAATGGCCTGAAGAAGGTTCGACTGTTACGGGGGGTTGGATAGAAACAAATTGGACTCAGACTTCACCATACAACAATATGTGCCCCATAGATTTTTCTACAAATTCCAAAAGCGTTGCAGGATGCCCTTCCATCGCAATGGCACAGATACTTAATTTCCACAGAGAGATAAATGGTACTCAGTTTACTGACAATGATGATTACTATATGTACTTTCAGGACAGTAATCAATATTGTATAGATGATGATGCTGACACTTATGATTTTCCGGCATTTCCGGAATTAAACTCTTATTTGAATGAAATCAGTGCAGTTTATGACGGAGAAGAAAATCTAAATAATACTCAAAAAGCAGCACTGGTTTTTGCTTGTGGGGTTGCAACCCAGCAGGTCTATTCCAGCAGTGTTTCAGGGAATTATTACGACCCGCAAATAGTTAATGCTTATCACAAGTTTGGTTTTAATTCTGCAGCATTACTCTATGGAGATGCTTCCCTTTTATTTGAAAGAATTTCGGAAAATATAAAAGCTGCACTTCCTGCCCAACTCTGTATTCTTGCCAGCGATGGCTCAGGTCATCAGGTAGT
>JAQVBK010000327.1 GCA_028690365.1 Candidatus Cloacimonadota bacterium | reverse complement strand
GAAATGCGTAAAAGAGACGAAATAGTTTTCAGTTTTGCTAAAAACACGGGAATTCCGATTGTCTGGAACCTTGCAGGTGGATATCAGAGTCCGATATCGAAAGTGCTGGATTTGCATGAAAATACTTTTGAGATGGCTGAAAAAATAGTTGATATCCTTGATTAAATGTCTATATATCCTGAACATAAGTCGGAAAATTGAATATAGTCATGTGACTCATAGATGGAATAATGGACAGATCAAGGCTGATAACAAAATAATTCTTTTCATGTCAGAAAAGGTTTTAACGCTGCCTGTACCAATTTCTCATTTTATTTGCTAACATATAGGCAATTTGTTCATTTTGTAAACCTAGTTTCTCTTTGCCAATATTGAAAATAAAGTCCTTTTCTTTTTTATGTAGAATTCCGTCAGAAATGGCAATATCAATCATTACTTCAATTAACCCTTCGTTAAGTTTGGGGTCCTGTTTAAGAAGAATTCTTAGAGACTCTTCAAAAATTTTATTAACATCGTTAGATAATACCTCGTCAATGATTGCTTGTGGATATAACACAAACCTTGAAAGATACATATTTATTTTGTCAGCTTCTTTTTCATTTATAGAGCCGTCGAGTGAAGCTATTATTATACCGGCAGCAGCTATGAAGTAATGAATATATTGAGATTCTTCCTCGAGCTCAAAGTCTTTCAATCTATCACAGAGTCCGGACATTTTTTCAAATAACTTCACATCTTCAATAGTATCATTTTTTATTACAGCTTTATAAAGTTCAGATTCTGCAAAAAATTTAATTGCTTGTATTCTGATTGGATAGATTGGATGGGTTGTGTTCAGGAATGAAGTTGAGGCAGAGTTCTCTGTGAGTATATTCTCTGTTGAATTTAGAAAGTTAACCAAATTAAATTTCCTTTTATCGAAATTTATACCGGAATATAATTTCATGAAAGCGGAAAAACAAGAGTCAGTACTATCACAAGCAATTAAACCAAATCTATCTGCAGAGAGTTCCATGAGATTATCAAGGTAATTCAACTCATTTATCAAACCAATATGTCGGTCGAAACCGTCAGGAGATGTTTCCTCGAAATCTGAGAAGAGGAAATCTCTGACTATTGACAGCTTTTGCCCACCGATAATGAGATGTCCGATTTCATGCCCTATTACGAATTCCAGCTCTTTATCGCTCATACTATTGATTAAGTGAGAAGAAACCACGATTATGTTTGGCTGATTGTACCATTCGAGATTAATGCTGATTGCATTCATGACGTAATCGTTTATGATATAACACTCCAATGGCTTTTCATATCTGAGTTTCTTTACAGACTTCGATATTAATTCAGAAAGTTCAGGGGAGATTTCTGCAGTAATTTTTAATGATTGTCCATTTATTAATTTTCGGTAGTTTACAACATTCTGATTCTCAATTTCTGCCGTTTTCATAAACTCAAGAATATACTCAGCCTGTAATATTTCCATTGCATGATTAAAAACCGATTGTTCTTCTTTTAATCTAATATGATTCATATCCGCTTTTCCTCCCAGAAGCCTCATGATTTTCCTTAACATATATCCCCTTCATTTTGTTTATTGCCTTCAGAATTATGCCTAAAAAGCTTCTCGATAGTGGAGTTAACATCAAATTTAACTGCAATGCATCCTTTGCAATGCTCAATTCCGGTTATTTGAATTTGATCCAGTATTCTCGTTTTGATAATCGGGAGGCTAAAGAAGGATAATTGCTTGATTATATCAAATTGAGCAAGGTTAACAGATATATCCTGATTATTTATGTCATAGTGCATATGCAATTTCGACACTTTCTTCGCTAAAATTGAATCAAGAATTACCTCTATAATTGGAGAAATGATTTTTGTGATTAGATTTGCACCTTCTAGTTTATGCTCGCTAATATGAAGAACCACTAACTGCTCAGAGGAATTAATTACGAGTTTGGAAATGAAAAGAATCAAAAATATCTTTGCATTAATAACACTCTTTTGATAGCTAAGAGATACTTCAATTCCTTTTTCATCGATTTTCGTGTTTTCTAAAGTATAACTATCATCCTTACTTAGATACTCTGCTAGTTTTTTTTTAAAAGCCTCTTCACTAATTGTAAAGGACTTTTGGTTCAGACTTTCAAGGAACTCCGGTGAAAAAACACTTCCCAGAAGGCTGGTAATTGAAACAGATTGATCATCTATAATTGCTTTAGAAATCTTTTTCATCTTCTCTTTAAAACTTCCACTCACCCGTCCCCCTGCTAAATACGCTTCTAAATATCTGTTGTTTTTTCATTGTCTCGATTTCTCATTAATCTTTCAAGATTATTACTGAGAATCTCTCGAAATTCCTTTATTCTTGGTTTTTTCTTCCAAGTATCTAATAGAAACCTGTATACTTCTTTAAAAAAAGTCTTGGACTGATTTTCAATCCACTCTTTTGTTGGGGCTTCTCCATATTCAAACCACTGTTGCGCTGCTTTTCCAATTGCTGCTGTAGCTGCTACCGCAATGGAGGCAGATAATATCCAACCTGGAACACCTCCGGCTTTGCTCAGGGTCTGATACAGTGCCCTTGCCAGGAAACCCGAACCAAACAGAGCCGCCGCCTCACCTGCCAATTTCAGGTTGAAATCTACTCCATATATTCTGGCAATGCTGGCAGTCATTCCAGTTTGGATTGCTAGAATTGGTAGAATATCAGATAGGGGAATCGGGGTTAAAGCTATTACTCCACAGCTGACAGCCGCTACAGATATTCTCTGCCAACATAATTTATTCTGATATTGAGGGAGAGCTTGAGAGATAGCTTCAATAAATTCAGGACTCAATTTAGTTATTCCAAGAACTAGTTTGTCAAAATTTTGTCCTTTAATTGCAGATATTGGGATAATCTGTGATTCTTTTATGGATAAATTTTCAGCCATCGATTGGATTATTTTTGTCTGATCCTCCTTCTTGGGGTGTAAATCAATTTTGTTACATACGATTAGATATGGTTTGTTCTTCATCGCTGTTTTTATTTCCTGAAAAAGATCTTGTTCAGTTTGCTTTACTCCTCTTGTTGCTTCAAAGACGATTATGACAAAATCAGCCAATTCTAAAGCCTCAAAGGCTTTTTTTCTCTCAACCTCACCAACTGCACCAACTGCATCTGCTCCTGGTGTATCTATTAGATTAAAAATTAAGTTGTTGCTTTCTTGATTCTCTCTGGTTGCTCCAGGAACAGGACTTACGACTGCTTCTTCTTCTTTATCAATCAGGAATAGATTATATATTGTCGATTTCCCAACGTTCGCCGGACCTACGATTGCAATCTTAGATTTAGCTTTTCCAACCCAATTGGTTTTGAGGAGTTTTAATATCTTAGTTATATCAGCAGAGTGTGGAACAAGATTATCGTACACTCCTTTTAGCTGTTCACGTTTCTCATCAGAGAGAC
>JAQVBK010000326.1 GCA_028690365.1 Candidatus Cloacimonadota bacterium | reverse complement strand
GGAGGTACTTCCTTTCTAATCAATTCATTTTCAATTGGAATGCTTTTAAATATCAGCGCACGGAGTAAAATACTATGAATCAGAAAGAACCCCTAAAAATACTGATTTCAGGAGGCGGTACCGGTGGACATATAACTCCGGCAATCAATCTGGCAAAGCAGCTTCTACAGAATGATGTTCGGGTTTTGTATATCGGAAATGAAAACAGTATGGAAGAAAGAATCGCAGCCAGAGAAAACATAGAATTTAGTGCAATAGATGTACAGAAACTTTATCGCAAGATTACACCAGCTCATTTAAAATTTCCCTACAAACTGGTAAAAAGCATCTATTTAAGCAGTAGGATAATTAAAAAATTCTCTCCAGATGCTTTTATTGGAACAGGTGGATTTGTGTCAGGTCCGGTTGGATTCGCTGCAATAATGCACAGGATACCGGTTTTTCTACAGGAGCAAAATAGTTTCCCTGGATTGACTACCAGATTGCTCGCAAAATTCTGCCAAACAATCTTTCTTGGTCAGAAGAATGCTTCTACTTTTTTCCCGTTGAATCGCCAAATTTACAGTGGTAATCCAATTAAGTCTGCAAAAGATTCTGATGATATCAATTCAGAAATGATTGGACTCAGAGAAAATTCTTTTAAAGTGTTGGTGATCGGAGGAAGTCAGGGCTCGGTTTTACTCAATAAAACGATTGAGAAATCTTTAGACAGGTTTATAGAAGCAGGAATAGAAATAATCTGGCAGGCTGGCGAGAAAAATATTGAATCCATCAGAAGAAGAACTCAGGGGAGAAAGGGTATTTATCTTTTTGGTTTTACTGAAAAGATGCATCAGCTTTATAAGCGCTCTGATGTAGCAATTTCAAGAGCAGGTGCATTGTCAATTGCAGAACTTGAAGAAAACAGAATCCCTGCACTTTTTGTTCCTCTGGCAATCGCAGCCGGAAATCATCAGTATTATAATGCCAGAGAAATGAAAGAAAAAAAAGTAGCAGAATTGATCACAGAGAAAGAATTAACTCCGAATCTTCTCTTCGAAAAAATCATTATGATGAAGGGGAAAATTGATGAGTATAAAGAAAATTTTACAAAAACAAAACATAGTAATGCTACAGAAATTATCTGTAACCACATAATAAAATTTATAGATGAGAGAAGGACATATGCTGGGAAATAAACCAAAAATTCATTTTGTCGGAGTTGGTGGAATCGGTATGAGCGGAATCGCAGAATTGCTTATAAAACAAGGCTTCATCGTTTCCGGTTCGGACATGAACAAATCTGATATAACCGAACATCTCTCTCAAATTGGAGCAGAAATTCACATAGGACATGATTCTGATATTATTCTTAGTGCCGACATTGTAGTTAAATCCAGTGCCGTCAAAGACAATAACCCCGAAATCGTTAAAGCAACTGCAAAAAAGATTCCGGTTATCAGGCGAGCAGAGATGTTGTCAGAAATCATGAGAATGAGCTACGGCATTGCAATCGCCGGCACACATGGAAAAACTACCACCACTTCCATGGTGGGAACAGTTCTGCAAAATACCGGACTCTCCCCCACTATAATTGTCGGTGGCAAAATCATGAATTTTGGTTCAAACAATCTGCTGGGATCCGGTAAACACATTGTAGTAGAAGCTGACGAATATGACAGATCGTTTCTTACGCTTAGCCCCATAATATCTGCGATCACCAATATTGAAGCTGATCATCTCGATTGCTACTCAAATCTGGATGACATAAAAAAAGCTTTCATAGAATACGCAAATAAAGTTCCTTTTTTTGGTTGTACTATTGTTTGTCTTGATGATTATGGGGTACAATCAATTATGCCATTACTCAACAAAAGAGTCATTACTTATGGTGTTTCCCGACAAGCCGACGTCAGAGCTGTCGACATTCATTTTGAAAACTTTAAAACTTCATATACAGCAGAGTACCGTGGATTAAAACTGGGGAAAGTTGAACTCAATGTCAGCGGAATGCACAATGTGTTAAATTCGTTGATGGCGGTAGCAATTGGACTAGAACTTGATATTTCTTTCAAGGACATAACAATGGGTTTGAAAGCGTTTACCGGGGTCTTCAGACGATTTGAATTTAAGGGCAGTTTCAACAATATCGATTTCTACGATGATTACGCTCATCATCCTACTGAAATAATGGCAACTCTAAAAGGAGTCAGAGCAAATACTGAAAGGAAAATCGTAACTCTATTCCAACCGCATTTATACAGCAGAACCAGAGATTTCTATGCTGAATTTGGTTTGTCTTTTTTCAATTCAGATGTTCTATTGGTAGCGCCTATCTACCCTGCCCGTGAGGAACCTCTGAAAGGTGTAAGTGGAAATCTGATTGCTGATGCTGCTATCCAGTCAGGTCATAAAAATGTAATCTATATAGAAGATGAAAATAAAATTGGCTCTTATCTAGAAGAAGCCATAGAATCCGGAGATATAGTAATATCAATGGGAGCAGGTAATATATATAAACATATTGAAAAATTTATTAGGGAAAAGACGCATGCATGATTCTTTGAATTCTGTGCTCAATAGAAATGATGTTACTCTTAAACGATTCTCTCATATCAGAATAGGAGAAACGGTTGACTATCTGCTTTTCCCAAAATCAGAATTTGAAATGATGCAATGTTTTGAGTTCTCAAACAGTATCAACAGAGAAATATATCTTTTGGGAGGAGGTTCAAATACTCTATTTGGTGATGAAATTGCACAACTAGTTGTTTCTGATAGACTTATGCCTAAAAATTATATACTAAATATGCAGAACAATACTATTGAAGTATCGTCAAATATAAACATCAATTGGCTCATTAATTATCTTTTAGCAAAAGGATACGGCGGCTTAGAATTTCTTTATGGAATACCCGCAAATATTGGTGGTTTAATAAAAATGAATGCAGGTGCATACAACAAGTCTATTTGCGACAACACTCTACAGATATCAGTAATCGACAGATCTGGTAGAACTGAGTTCGTTAATACAAAATACCTACCTGTTAAAGAAAATCTTCCATTAAAATATGAGTACAGAAAATCAAATGTTAGAGGTTATGTTCAGACAGTATTACTGAAAATTCAAAAAAAAGCAGTATCAGAAATAAAAAAAGAGCTAAAAGCTCATTTAAGTAAAAGATTATTGACACAACCAATGAATCTCCCAAATCTGGGTAGTGTTTTTAAAAATCCTCAGGGAGAATCTGTTTGGAAATTATTGGACGACTGTCAGTTGCGAGGAGAAAGAAGCGGAGATGCAGAATTCAGCAGAAAACACTGTAACTTTATTGTTAATCTTGGAAACGCAACATTTAAGAATGTTTACAGTCTGATTGAAACTGCAAAAGAAAGAGTTAAAGACAAGTATAACATAATTTTGGAAACTGAAATCAAGGTAGTAGGGAAATAATGAAAAAACGAAAAAAAATAAGGGG
>JAQVBK010000325.1 GCA_028690365.1 Candidatus Cloacimonadota bacterium | reverse complement strand
CTGCCAGGTTCCATTGTCATTATTTATGCCAATTACCGCTATACCACAGGTGTCACCATCTGCATCATAAACTATGTTCAAATACTCATTTCCATCATAATAAAGAAAGTCTGCAATCGTATCACCGGCTGGATCTGTCTCATCTTCATTGATGTCCGTGAGATTGCCTTCCAGGTTGTTCCAGAGGATAGGGGCTAATTGATGTTCCTGGATTTCGAAGCAACCATGATCAATTATCTCGTTAAAACGTTCACCGCCTGAGAGGTCTGTACTTCCGATCAGATTTAAATCAGTATCAGGATTTCCTCTGTTAATACAAGGTGAAGATAATGACAGTGTAAAGAGATCATTATCAGGATCATAAAACTCCGGATCAAAATCATCGATATTATTGAAGGTTATCGTTCTTAGTCCTGATACATAATCGACTCCTTGTTCACCGTTGGTAATTGTGCAATATCCTATGGCAAAATCGGCTCGATTGTTAGCTTCTGAATCATCATCAATATAGAGCTGAAAATCACCATCGTTATTCCAAAGAATTGAATTTTCCATATTGAAGTCAGTACATGAAAGAATATCTACTGCAGTGCCGGAACGATTATATTCCCGTGAAGTATGCCTAAAACCTGCCATGCTGTTTTCAGTGATTGTGTTATTCAATGAATTGAGATAAAGTTGTTCTAAAGCGAAAACAGCTTGTCCAAATATAGCCTGATTTCTATAGAAAAGATTATTTGTAAGTAAAGTAATTGACATTTCACAAGCAGCTGCTCCACCAAAATCAGCTGAATTATTGTGGATATTATTGGAATTAATCTTTTGTAGCTCATAATAAGATAGAATTGTTCCGCTCTTACTGGTATTATTGTATATTTCATTACCTTCGATAGTTGAAACTATCTCAGGATAAACATAAAAAAGCTCTTCCGGAGATTCTAACTGAAGACTTTCTCCTAAAAAACTATTCAATACAAGAAGATTGCCATAGGCGAGAATAACAGAACCTTGAGGCTGTCTGCTATTCCTTACTTTGCCATTAAACAAATCAGGAAACTTTGAAGAAGATTTATCAAGGAGACTTTCATAAGAGAATCTAGTATCACCTCCTGACATTATGGAATTCTCGGAAAAAGTATTGTTTGTTATGTCATACAAAGACATAAAAATTAAAATAGTACTAGCAAATAAGCTGGAATTTTGGGAAAATTCACAATTATCTATTAATGTCCCTTTGCTCAATAAATTTTCAGTTTCGTTGTAAATAAGAGAATTTCCTATACCCAAAACGCATTCAACTCCGAAATTACCATAAAACCCTGAGTTAATTATATTAATCTCTCCATTTGAGGTTAAAACAGCACCCGAAAATCCAAGGTTATTACTGAATTTGCAATTATCCAGATTCAGTAGATTTTCAGAAGATTCCTGCGAAATAAAATCAGTAGAAGAGCAGAGTGCTGCCTGGCTTGAGAAATTATAAGAAATCTGTCCATAAGGAATTTCTATACCCTCTCCAGATAGAAAACTTAACATGTATTCGAAATTGCTATGTTGAAAATTTCCTGAAACATTTCTGAGGTCTCGAAAACCATTTTGAATATCAATTTGCGCAAAAGAGATGCCACAACCTGCGCGTTCCTTGTAAATATCTATGGTTTCAAAATTATCTGGAGTTGTTTCTGATTCTCCTAAATAATAATCAATATTATTTTCTTCCACCGGCACATAATAATCGCTCCAGGCAGAAGTGAAGATAATAGGCTGAGCTTCAGTACCTGTGGCAGTTATGTTACCAACTGCTCCTATTATGTACTGTCCATGATAAATAAAAGTTGCACCAGCCTGAATTTCCATTAATACTTCTTCCGGTACTAATATATTATCTGTAACGGCATACTCTCCGGCTGTAAAAACCGCATCGCGCAGTTCACCTACTACCCCACAAATTCCCTGGTGTTCATACGCTCCGACATCAATTGATTCGCCATTAATTCTGGGATTACCAATCAGATCTATCGATGAATCCCATCTAAACATCTGATTAGTATTATCTTCACGAAGTCCTGTATTCATTTCATTAATACACTTTGACCAGGCACTGAGTTGATATGGATGATCACCTGAACCTACAAAAAGAGGATCAATATCGAAACTGTCGTAGCTGATTACGCTAAAATTGCTTTCATTTTCAAGCAACTGTATACTGTTTTCCTGATCTTCGATAAAATTGTAGAAGAAATAGGCATCGTATTCGCATGAACAACCCGGATCATAGTTCAGAATAATATTGCTGGGGACATTATCCAGTAAGTTATTCCATAAAATACTAGAGTCAAAAACTGTGTATAAATTCGCAGTCTCAGCGAACTGTTTCAGATATGCTACCACAGCAGTTCCGTCATTATCGGCAACAGTACAATTTTCTATCCATGAAGAATAGTTTTGAGTGTAGATTATACCCTCTTCGTTTGCCGTATTATGATGGAACAAAGAAGAATAGATGTTTGAATAATTATTTTCAGATAAGTATTCACCGATATAATTCAAGTATACGGCTGCACCTTTATCAGCTTCGTTATCAGAAAAAAAGCTGGTATGGACATTTAAAATACCAACACCGTCTAACCCAACAACTCCACCATATAAAGCCGAATTACCCTCGAATCTACAACCTGATAGTTCATAGGATGTGTCGTCTCTCAATTCTCTAGTTGTTTTATTGGATTGGAGTGATCTTGCTTCTGCATTTTTTGTTTCAATGCGACGATTTGTTTTTTCATTGTAGATAGCCATTTTTCTTCTTTCATCTACAGTTTTGTTTCTCGAGATCATCGTATTGCTGGAAGATAAAACTCCACCCAGACTGTCAGCCTGATTTGCAGAAAACTCAGTCAATGAAATTATTAATTCTGAATTATCTGCATATATTGCGCCACCGTGACCGCTAACTTGTCTGTCCTCTACTTCATAATAGATTGAATTAGCTGAATTATTGAAAAAGTTTCCGGAAGATAATTCAATAAACGCACCATAACTATAAATTGCGCCACCTTTTCCACCCCAGATATATGTTTCTTCTTCAATATAAATTTGGGCATTTGCACTGTTGAATTCAAAATAGCAATTAGTGGCTATGGTTTCTGTAAATTCAATATATAATGCGCCACCCACAGTAGATATATTACCTGTAAATGTGCAGTCATCGATTGTAGCACCCGAAGTTTCATTTTCATTGATATCTTGAGTCCAATAAATAGCAACTGCTCCTCCAATTGCATCGCTACTATTTCCAGTGAAAGTGCAACCAATCATACTGCTTTCATCGCATCCAAAAATTTCAAGCGCTCCACTGTAAACTGAAGAATTGCTACTAAAAGTACAGTTAATTATTTCTGTAAATATTGCAAACTCAATGCTAACTGCTCCAGCGCATCCAAGAGAACCGTTGTCTGTAAAGTTGCTTC
>JAQVBK010000052.1 GCA_028690365.1 Candidatus Cloacimonadota bacterium | reverse complement strand
CGGAATTTCATTTTGACGGCGACTTCAGAATAACTATCTGGAGAAAAGACAAGAATGAGGGATTAACAGGGCAAGTCGAGGCCCATGATGGCACATTAAATGGCACATTAAATGGCACATTAAATGGAGGATTAAATGGAGGATTAAGTGGAGGATTAAGTGGAGGATTAAAATCACTCTATGAATTCATTCTAAATAATCCAGGAATCCAAACTAAAGAAATTTCTGTAAAATTGAATAGACCTATAAGTACTTTGGAGAAGCAAATAATAAAATTGACCGAAGCTAAATTTATTGAACGCAGAGGAAGCAGAAAAACGGGCGGTTACTGGGTAATAAATAATGATTGATTCGTGGCACAAGAAATGGCAAAGTACGGAGTAAGTAAATGACACCGGACAGCGTAAGCTTCACCGTAAACGACAGCATGTGGTCATTCGCCTTTGAATTCTTTAAAAATGGCCGGAGCGAATTCGACCCGAAAGAATATTACGAAGAATTGCCCTTAAGCGGTCAGGTGTTCCACATAAAAGAATTCCCGGCAGTCTATGAAGAATCACTCAAATATCAAAAACAGGGATTCGAGCTCCAGATCTGGGATAGAGCAATAGTTGACGAAATAATCAGAAAGAACAAAGGAATGAAATAAAATTAATATGGCAACGTGAGGCAGATGAGAGTATATTTAGTAAATATTAAGTTCAGAAGCAAAAAAAAAAGTATCGAAGGACATTATTTGGCGGAGTGAGGGTATTATATTAAGGAAAAACGGAGAAGTTTATGCCTACAATATTCGATAATATAGAAAAAAAGCTTCATGAAGGGCTTATTAAAACGCTTGAGAGTTCAAAGCGGGCTGATTTCTGCGTAGGTTATTTTAATCTCAGGGGATGGGATTTATTGCAGCCTTCAGTTGATAAGCTTGAGGGGGCTGATGTCAACGGACAGAAGTTCTATTGCAGGGTGCTTATCGGTATGCAGAAAACATTTGAAGAAATTATTTACGATTCGTTTTCAGATCAGGAAACGGTTGATAATGAAGAAGCTGCCAAATTGAGAAAAAGGTATGCAAGACAACTTAAAGAACAGCTTACAATTGGTGTACCGACAGCGCAGGATGAATACTCACTTAGAAGACTTTCAAGGCAGCTGAAAGAGAAAAGAATTGTTGTGAAATTATATCTGAAAACCACGCTTCACGCAAAATTGTATCTTGCTTTCAGAGATGATTATAACAGTCCCGTCATCGGTTTTGTAGGCAGCAGTAATCTTACATTTTCGGGAATAGTTAAGCAGGGAGAACTCAATGTCGATGTTGTAGAACATGATGCCGCCAATAAGCTTGCCGGATGGTTTCAGGACAGATGGGACGACAGGCTCTGTATTGACATTTCCGATGAGCTTGCTAAAATTATTGACGAAAGCTGGGCTGGAGATAATAACAGATCGCCGTATCATATTTATCTTAAAATGGCTTATCATTTGTCGAGAGAAGCAAGAGCGGGCATAAATGAATTCAATGTTTCGGCGAAATTTAAAGAAAAACTGCTTCCTTTCCAGATCAAGGCTGTTCAGGTAGCTGCAAGGCACTTGTATCATAGGAACGGAGTAATGATCGGCGATGTTGTCGGGCTCGGTAAAACGATCACCGCAAGCGCACTTGTAAAAATGTTCGAAGATGATTTCGGGCTTGAAACTCTTATTATCAGCCCCAAGAACCTTACAGAAATGTGGGAAGATTATAAATACGAATATCAGCTCAGGGCAAAAGTGATCCCGATAACGAATGTTCAGAACATTCTCGAAGAAGAAAAAAGGTACAGGCTTGTTGTAATAGATGAAAGCCACAATTTGAGGAACAGAGAAGGCAAACGGTATTCGATCGTAAAAGATTATATTGAAAGGAACGAATCGAAAGTGATCCTTTTAACCGCTACGCCTTATAATAAATCATATATGGATCTTTCAAGCCAGTTGAGGCTGTTTATCGCAGATAATGAGAATCTCGGTGTGAGCCCCGACAAATATATTGCAGAGATCGGTGGAGTTCCTAAATTCAGCGCGGCTCATCAGGTTAACGAGAACACGATCCCGGCTTTTGATAAAAGTCCATATTCAGAGGACTGGCAGCAGCTGATGTCTTTATATCTCGTCAGGAGAACAAGGAACTTTATCAAAGAAAATTATTCGGATATAGACGAAGAAACAGGCAAGAAGTATCTGACTTTTTCAAACGGAACAAGGCAGTGTTTCCCTGAAAGAAAACCGAAAAAAGTTCAATACAAGTTCAATGCGGAGGATTCACAGGATCAATATGCGAGATTGTATTCAGAAGAAGTTGTCAGCCTGATAAACGATCTGAAATTACCGCGCTATGGGCTTGGACAGGATTTATATGTAGATAAGAACGCGGAAGCTACAAAAGAAGAATTAAAGATAATCGAAAATCTCGGCAGAGCTGGGATAAGGCTGAAAGGTTTTGCGAGAACGAACCTGTTCAAAAGGCTTGAAAGCAGCGGATTTTCGTTCCTGTTGTCTATCGTAAGGCATCTTTTAAGAAATTATCTGTTTATGCACGCTTATGAAAATAATCTGCCTTTCCCAATAGGTAAACAGGAGAACGGAACGGTAAATGATCTTATTTTCACCGATGACGAGTCTAATCAGACTGATACTAAGCGAGAAAGAGAATCTACGCTGATCTTTGAAAAGAAGGATTTTGTTAAGAACTCAGAAAAGTATTATGAATCGGTCGCAAACCAGAAGACAAAATTCGAATGGGTAGGAAGCGGGCTTTTCACCAAGAAACTATATGATCACTTAAAAAGCGACAGCGATAAGCTTTTAAAAATATTGAGTCAGGGAAAAGAATGGCTGCCTGAAAATGACAGGAAGCTGAACGCGCTTATTGATATTTGCGTAAAAAAACATAAAAATGATAAAATTCTGATATTTACCCAGTACGCAGATACGGCTTTTTATCTTGAAAGACAATTTAAGGCTAAAAAGATACCGAAATCTGCCTGCGTTACCGGCGATCACGAAAATCCGACTTCGTATGCGCACAGATTCAGTCCGGTGAGCAACGGGAAAGATGTCGCTGAAGCTGAACAGTTAAGAGTCATGATAGCTACGGATGTGCTTTCCGAAGGTCAGAATCTTCAGGACTGCCATATAATTTTAAACTATGACCTTCCGTGGGCGATCATCAGGCTCATTCAGAGAGCCGGAAGGGTTGACAGGATCGGTCAGAAAGCGGAAGAAATACTATGCTATTCATTTCTGCCCGAAGAAGGTATCGAAAAGATAATAAAACTTCGCGACAGGCTGCAGAACAGAATTAAGGAAAATGCTGAAACGATAGGCTCGGATGAAGTTTTCTTTGAGGGCGATCCCGTAAACCTGAGAGATCTTTACAACGAAAAATCAGGCGTGTTCGATGACGGCGAGGAATCGGACATTGATCTCGGTTCGTATGCTTACGAGATATGGAGAAAGGCTATTGAAAAGGATCCGACTCTGGAAAAGATAATACCCAATCTGCCTGATGTAGTTTATTCAACAAAAAGAACCGGTAAAGAGATAAAAAACGGAGTTCTGATCTATACGAGAACCGTGCATGAAAATGATATTTTAGCTTATCTTGATATCAAAGGCGATATTCTGACCAAATCACAGATCGAGATATTAAAGCTCGCTAAATGCGAAGCGGACGAGCCTGCAATAAAAAGGCTCGACGAACATCACGAACTCGTCAAAAACGGCGTGGAAAGCATAAAGAAGATTGAATCAAGAATTGGCGGTCAGCTCGGTTCAAGAAACGGTTCTAGGTACAGAACTTATGAAAGGCTGAAATATTATTTCGACAGTAATCCGAACAGCCTTTTCACTTCAATGAATGAGCTCGAGAAGACAATAGAAGAAATCTATAAATACCCGCTCACAGAGAGGTCAAAAAGCGTTATAAACCGCGAATTCAAGAACAGGATAACTGACGAAGACCTTATCACTCTTGTAACCAATCTGAGAGAAGAAGGAAGATTGTGCAATATTCCCGAAGACGGCGAGATCAAAAGGAAAGAACCTAAGATCATCTGCTCAATGGGACTTGTGAACTAAACAGAGGTTAAACAATGAATAAATCTACAT
The DNA here is from genome assembly GCA_028690365.1 of Candidatus Cloacimonadota bacterium. Lineage (GTDB taxonomy): Bacteria > Cloacimonadota > Cloacimonadia > Cloacimonadales > JAQVBK01 > JAQVBK01. Next base: position 12,131 of record JAQVBK010000052.1, on the reverse strand, counting down.
TCAATTCGTATTTCAAAGATTTTAATTTCAAAGAGCTTTTTAATGAAATGGGCTGGGATAATTTTAAGAATAAGCCTGAAAAGATACTGGTCGAAGATTTTGAATACGAAATTGAAGGTATCGTTCAGAAGCGCGATTTCGTTATAGCGCAGTGCAAAGCAGATAAAATCCCCGATAACAGGGTCAGAAAAATAATTGAGAATAAATATTCGAACCTTCACTACGAGCATCTTCTCGTATTTTATGACGAAGCTAAAACTAAGCAGATCTGGCAGTTTTCTATTAAAGAGGAAAACAAGCCCAAGACCGTAAGAGAATTCCACTGGTTTCACATGCAGGACACTGAGGCGCTTTTCCAGAGGTTCAGAAATCTGCTTTTCCATATTGACGAAGAAGAAAATATCACACTTCTCGATGTTCTAGCGAGAGTGAATGATAATTTTGCAAGGAACACGGATAAGGTCACTAAGAAATTCTACGATGAATTTAAAAAATACCATACAAAATTTCTCGGCTATATCGAAAACATTAACGACGAGCTTAAAGATGACGAGAATAAAAACAAGCAGTGGTATGCCTCGATCATGCTTAACAGGCTTATGTTCTGCTACTTTATTCAGAAGAAGGGATTTCTCGATTCAAACATTCACTACCTACAGGAAAAGCTCAAAGAAACAAAACAGAAAGCCGGGAATAACAATTTCTATTCGTTCTACAAAGATTTCCTGCTAGCACTTTTCCACGAAGGACTGGGCAAACCGAAGGTTTCAAGAACAACTAGGATCGAACTTGGAAATATACCGTACTTAAACGGCGGATTGTTTGAAGTCCACCAGCTTGAATCCGAATTTGAAGATATACAGATTAAAGACGAGTTCTTCGGGCTTTTATTCGACTTCTTTGACCAGTGGAACTGGCATCTTGACCAGAGGTCTGAATCGAGCGGAAAAGACATAAATCCCGATGTTGTCGGCTATATTTTCGAAAAGTACATAAACGACAGAGCCGCGATGGGCGCGTATTATACAAAGGAAGATATAACGGAGTATATTTCAAAAAACACGATCATTCCGTTCATTTTCGATGAAGTTAAAAGAAATTATCCTAAACCTTTCAAAGAGGGCGGAGAATTCACAGAGCTGCTTAAATGCAGCGGCGACGATTATATTTACGATGCAGTCAAAAAAGGCATAAAAGAATCATCCGAAAAAGGAAAAATACCCGATAGAATTGAAGACCTTAACATTCCCGAAAATATCAGAACCGGCCTCGATACTACAAAATCTGACCTGCTCGAAAGAAGAAAAGACTGGAACAGAAAAACACCTTCAGAAACAGCCCTTCCGACCGAAATATGGAGAGAGACCATAGACCGCTGGAAAAGATACTTTGACATCAGGCATAAGCTTAAAAACTGCGAAATAAAGGAAATAAACGATCTCATCACTTATAACCTTAACATAAGACAGTATGCGCAGGATCTGCTTTCAATATCAGACGACCCTAAGCTGATAAACGAAACATATAAAGCACTCTCAAAAATAACAGTACTCGATCCCACCTGCGGATCAGGAGCCTTCCTCTTTGCCGCCTTGAACATACTCGAACCGCTCTACGAAACCTGCATAGACAGAATGCGCGATATGATAGGCTCAAAGAAAGTGGAGAACGCAATACTCAACGACTTCATAGCAGTAATAAAAGAGGCAGACAGCCCGAACCATCCCAATCTGAGATATTACATCTATAAAAGCATAATCCTGAACAACCTCTACGGCGTGGACATAATGCGCGAAGCGGTAGAGATAGCAAAGCTCAGACTCTTTCTCAAACTCGTGGCTGAAGTAGAACCCGACACAAGAAAACAAAATTACGGACTTGAACCTCTGCCGGACATTGACTTTAACATCAGAACCGGAAACACACTCGTAGGATTCGCGAACGAAAACGAACTCTACACATCAATCGAAAATCACGATGCACTCTTTGCGGAAGACAAGATCAAAACCATCAAACAAGAATGCGAACTCGTAAGCAAAACATTCAAACATTATCAGGATTCACAGCTCAACGACGACTCCACAGGCAAAAACATCAGAAAAGCCAAAAAAGAACTGCAGGACAGACTAAACACCCTCAACCAGCAGCTCAACAAATACCTTGCAGGCACTTACGGCATCTGGGAAGATGAGTACGGCAAAGACAAAAAGAAATACAAACAAGACTACGAACAGTGGCTACAATCCCACCAGCCTTTCCACTGGTTCTCCGAATTCTACGAGATCATCAAAGCCAAAGGAGGCTTCGACGTAATAATCGGCAATCCGCCGTATGTCGAGTATAGCCAAGTTAGAAAAGAATACACGATAAAAGATTACGAAACTGAATCTTGCGGGAATCTATTTGCCTTAGCTATAGAAAGAGTATCAAATCTGAATACTAACCTAAGTAAATTCAGCATGATTGTGCCTATAAGTTCTGTATCAACTCCAAGGATGAATAATCTATGCAAAATTCTTTACAGAAAATACAACTCTCTTTTCATAAGTAACTATTCGGTAAGGCCTGATAAGTTGTTTACAGGTGTTGATATGAATCTTACGATCATTTTAGGAACAAAAAATGTTGAAAACAATGAGGAAAGTAGTTTTGTATATTCGACCAGATATAACAGATGGTATACTCAATTCAGAGACTATCTATTTGAATTACTGGAATATGCTGAAATATCCGATTTCAAATCAGAAGAATCGGTATTTAAAATAGGCAAGAATATTGAAGTTGAAATTCTTGAAAAAATATGGGAAAACAAAAAGCTAAAAGAAATATGCGATATTAAAATAAATCCGGACATTGTATATTTTCATAGCGGTGGCAGATATTTTAGGAAATGTGTGAAAGAGAAATATTCAAATGAATATAAAGAACTTTCAACAGCGAAAGGAATGGGAGATTATGTTATTTGCATACTTTCTTCATCCTTATACTATTGGTTCTGGATTCTTGAATCTGATTGTTATCATGTTACCAAGAAAGACATACATAATTTCCTATTACCGAAAGATAATTCAGGATTAGATATGTTTGGACTTCTTTCAGATAAATATTTGACTGATTTGAAAAAGAATTCCGAAGTAAGGCTAAGGAATCGAGCTGACGGAGAAAAGCAAAAAGAAATCAATTTCTATGTTGGTAAATCAAAACCAATAATGGATGAGATTGACAAGGTGCTTGCTGTCCGCTACGGGTTCACAGAAGAGGAGCTTGATTTTATTATCAATTACGATATAAAATACCGCATGGGTGACGAGCTTGAAAATGAGGGAGAGGAATGAGCGAAGAAATTAGATGCATTCAAGCAGGTTATTGTGACCTTTGTGATAAAATAATGAAGTTCGGTCATGTAGAATTGGACGATAAAGTTTATTGTTTATTGCATGCTCCGAAACTTGAAACCGATAAGCAAAAAAATAATTATAACGAATTGATTTACAAACTTATTACAGGTGATTCAAGAAACTTACCTGTACATATTTATGATATTGATTTATCAGATATTGTTTTCACTCAGCCAATTACAATTCTATACGATGGGTTAAAAGTAAAACGATCACTAAAATTCTTCAATTGTATTTTTCTTGAAGAGGTAACTTTAGTAGGAATTGAATTTGATGAAGTAGTTTCTTTTCAAGAATCAATATTCAAGAAAAAAGTTATAATTAATAAGTGTAAGTTTAATGGAACTGATAACAAACACGCGAAACTATGTATTAACTTTAATGAATGTAAATTTGAAGATAGTCTTTGGTTTTTAGATAATACAATAAAAGAAACATTTTCTTTTGGAAATGTAATTATTGAGAAAAAATCACTGATAATGGATAATTCGTTTCGTAAAAAAGCATATTTCAACGGTTGTTCATTTTTCGATTATATTGATTTTGGAGAATCAGAATTTTATGACGAAGTTGAATTCAATAGTTCAGAATTTCAAGGCAAGACTTATTTTGCACTCAAAAAGAATGCAAAGAAAGATACTATGTTCAATAAAAAAGTAGATTTTAGTTATTGTGAATTCAATAATGTTAAATTTGCATCGCAAAGTTCCGATAAAAGAATTTTTTGTGGTGAAGCATACTTTCAAGATGTTGATGTAAATTCAAAGCTAATATTTGAGAATGTGGATACGAGTAAGATTTCTTTAAAAAATACTTTAATAAAAAATATCCGTATCAGTAACATAGAAAAACTTAAGAAGCTTTATGATGAGGAGTTGTTGCCATCATCTGAAATTGCTGAATTATACAGACAACTTAAACAAAAATATATAGATGAGGGGAATTATTCTGAAGCTGGCAAATGGCACTTAAAAGAGAAAGAGTTTCAACAAAAAACAGAAAAATGGTACTCAATTCCTTTTTATAAACTGTATAAATGGTCTAGTGGATTTGGTGAAAATTGGTTTCAAAGTATTATTGTTTTTCTAACAATATTTACATTGTCTATTTTGACTATTTTCATATATGCAAATTTAAAATTTGATCCTAATGGCTGGTCATTATTTAAGGAAAGTTTTTCTCATACATTAAACATTATACTTACAAACGATCAAGACTCTATTAAAGCAATGGGGTTAGATAATAATTTTTCTGCTTTAATATTTATAACATTTACTCGGATAGTTTTATTGATACAGTTTTGGTTGATGTCATTAGCTATGAGGAATTATTTTAGGAGATAAAAATGAAGAATGATTTACATAACAACAATTAACACTAGAATAAAATTGAAATCGGGGATTTGTTTTGTCTGATCTTTTGTCACAAGGCGTTACACCGTCTGAAAGATATTTGAATAAACTAGCTAAAAGATCCTTTCTTAGTCTTTGGTGTTATCCGAATGTTTTTACTGATGAGAGCCGTGTCAATGGCAAAGGACCAGCAAAAGAATTATGTGATCTTCTTATTGTTTTCGGTAAAGATGTTTTAATTTTTTCCGATAAGTATGTAAAATTCAACAAAGATAAAGTTATTCCTGTAGCTTGGAAACGATGGTATAACAAAGCAATTGACAAGTCTGCGGGTCAATTATTTAAAGCTGAGAGATGGTTGAAAGAGCATCCTGATAGGATTTTCCTTGATAACCTTTGCACCAAAAAATTTCCTTTAGAAATACCGAATAAAAGTCAAATGCGAGTTCATAAGATTTGTGTAGCTAACGGTGCTCTCTTAGCGTGTCAGAAATTTTTTAACAATCAAAGTTTAGGTAGTTTAATACTTGATATGGGAATTGATGGTAAAGAAGGTCATGATTTTCCATTTACGATAGGTCATTCATGTAGAGTAAGAGGGTTTATTCATGTATTTGATGAACTTACTCTTCAAAACATTTTTAATGAGATTGATACAATAAGCGATTTCGTTAAATATTTAGTAAAAAGGCAGATATTTCTGTCGCAAAATAAACCTTGTATTCATGTAGCTGGTGAAGAACAAATTCTAGCAATTTATTTGAAGAATATAAACGAAAATGGGGAGCATGATTTTGTTCTACCAAATATGAAAGGGCAGATTACTGATCGTTTATATCTCGATGAAAGTTTTTGGAATAGTCTCAGAGAAAATCCGCAATATATTGCAAAGAAAAGAGCTGATGAAATTAGCTATATATGGGATGAATTAATTGAACATTTTATTCGTAATCACGATAAAAATTACCAAGGACAAGATCCATCATTAAATTTTTCACAGCTTGAATACGGGTTGAGATTTATGGCAGCTGAGGATCGACTAAGAAGAAGGCAGCTGGGAGAGTCGCTTTTTGAAATGTTGAAAACTTGTCCAAAGGACAGACAGCTTGCAAGGTTGGTCTATTCAAATATGAAACCGGAAATAATTTATATGTTTTTAATTGTACCAAAGCCTGAAGATATTAGCTATGTTGAATATAGAAATTTTAGAAAGAGTTTATTAGCAGCAAACTGTACTGTTTCAAAGTTAAAAAGACCTGAGGCGCATTATATAATTGGTATTACAACCGAACCTTCAGGAACCAATGGTGCATCAGAAGACCTTTTGTTTATGGATGTAAGAGAATGGACTGATGATATGCAAAAAGCTGCCGTAGAGACACAAGCAGAGTTTTCTATATTACTTGACAAAAACATAAAATCATTTGAAGGTATAACTGATGAATATCCTGAAGTAAGGGATGTAGAAAATAGAAAAATGATTGTAATGAGAAATGAAGATAAGAAGAGAAAGAACTTGAGAAATATGAGGAAAGTAAGCAAAAGAAGGAATAGGAAGAAATGAATAAACTCGTTTTGATAGGTAACGGATTTGATTTGGCGCACGGGCTTGAAACAAGTTACGGGCATTTTATAACTTGGTATTTGAATAAGGCACGGACTGCAATAAATAAAAACCGATTTCACAGAGATGATATTTTTGAATGGATTTGTGAATATCAGATCTCAGACAGTTTTAGTAGTGTAAATTCATTTATTGATCTGCTACCGGATTTCAAGAAAAGAATAAATTATATACATGAAATATTTCCAAGACTGATACAGAATTTTTCGTTAAGAAAATGGGTTGATATTGAAAGTTACTATTATTCGCATGTTTTAAAAATAATGGACATGAGAGGATTTGAGAATAAAGATAGTAAGGAATATGAAGATGCTATTGGTGTGCTAAAGAAGCTGAATTCAGTTTTTGATGCTTTAAAGAATGAGCTTGTTCTATATCTAAAGACGATAGATATAACAAAAAGCTACGAACAGAATATTTATGAAAATTTTAATAAATACTTGAAAGTCTATCACCCAGATCAGAAGAATAATATTTGTTTCCTGAATTTTAATTACACTTCGACGATTGAAAATTACTTGAATGTTTTTGAAACCCCGCCGGGAAAGGAAGATAGAAGGGGGATTCAGGTTGTAAATATCCACGGTAGCTTGAAAGAAGAAAATAATCCGGTAGTCTTTGGATATGGTGACGAGATGGATCCTCATTATCCGGATATTGAGAATCTAAATGAAAATGAATTCCTAAAGAATATAAAATCGTTTTGGTATTTCAAGACCGGTAACTATCAAGCAGTTTCAAATTTTCTTAATGAACCTTATGATATATTTATTTTCGGTCATTCGTGCGGAATTTCAGACAGAATATTGCTAAATAGCATATTTGAGCACAAGAATTGTAACTCAATACGCATATTCTATTACCAAAGAAAAGATGGCACAGATGACTACTTCGAAAAAACGCAGGAAATATCAAGACATTTTAAGGCTGAAAATAAAGGTAAAATGCGGAATCTGATTGTGCCGTTTGATCAGAGTTGTGCAATAATGGAGGAAAAGTAACTTTAGGAGGAACTAAATGTCTACAAGAATTTATAGAGGTACTTCTTCATCGCAAGTAGCTAAGTTGGAAAATGGTAAATTGTATGAAGGAACTTCTTCAAAGCAGATCGCTAAGATCAGCGGTGATAAGGTTTATGAAGGCACTTCTTCAAAGCAGATTCTAAAAATTAATGGCGAGAAAGTTTATCGTGGCACCTCGTCGTCTCAAATAGCAAAAATTGATGGTGGCAAAGTTTACGAAGGCACTTCATCAAAGCAGATCGCCAAAATCAACGGTGAGAAAATTTATGAAGGTACTTCCTCAAAGCAGATTGGAAAAATAGACGGCCAAGCAAATTTGGCTGAAGTTGCTGCGATTCTTCATATTGTGTTCGGATTGTTCCGTTAGTTTTAAATAAGGATATATCAATGAGTCAAAGAGATAAATACTATAATATTAAATCTAAGCTGTGGACTATACTCACAACTTCAACAAGAAAAAATAAATGGAGTATTGTTGATGATGTGATAATTTACGGAATCGTTTTACTGAATACTATCCTTGTCGGTTTAAATTCGTTCAAGTCTTTATCAGTAAACCAAGATTTCAGAGATTATTTTGAAGTTGTAACTCTAATTTCAATTATTGTTCTTATCCTGAATTACTTGCTATGTTTATGGAGCTCTACTTCACAGAAAGTTTATTCCTCACCTATAAAAGGAAGAGTCCTTTTTTTATTATCTCCGTTCTCATTACTTGACCTTATTGTGATATTACCTGTATTTTTCTTTGGAGTGCAGGCAAATTTGATTTTTCTTTTACTAATTAAAATGTTCAAAATTACAGGATATTTTGGAGAAGAAGACGAATACTCTCCAGCTTCAATATTAAAAAGATCGTTTTTGAACAAAAAAGAAGAACTTTTAATAACGATTCTACTTTCCACCGGGTTACTTCTACTATGTTCTTATGCCATATTCTATTTTGAAAGTAAAGCACAGCCTGAAGCTTTTGAAGATATAATTCCTTCTTTGGGCTGGGTATTCAGCGTATTAACTGGAACACCATTATATGATTATACTCCAATCACTCTGACAGGGAAAGTATTGCACATCATTATGGTACTGCTCGGAGTTGTTATTGTTGGATTGCCTGTCGGTATATTAACAGGAAGTTTTGTAGAGGAGATATCAGAAAGTAAAAAAATAAAGACAATTAGGCAGAACGGTCGAGTTATAATAAATGCTTTTAAGCATGAGCAGAAGATAAATGTCAGGAAAATTATAAAAGATCTAAAATTACCAGAAGAAAGAAAATCATTAGATATTGATCTTGCAGTAGCCAGACTTGAATTCTCACAGGAAGAAATATTACAAGCTGTCAGATTTTCCCCAAACCTAAGAATTCGAGCCTGCAGACAGAATACAAGCTCTACATTCGAAGATAATCTGATAATTGAGTGTTTCCCAGTAAATACTTCTTATGGAAGTTTCATAGATAGAGGTTCAAAGATTCATATCATCTCCTGCCAAAGTGTTGGTGAGATGTCAATAGGGCACTTTACAAGACTTTTATCTGAGTATCTTGGAGCTAACTACTATTCGAACGAATTTTTCAGTTCTGCCAATCTTATTGAGGAAAAGCAGATAAATTTTGCTGAAAATGAGCTTTATGCACAAAAGGATACTAAAAATGTACCTGTGCCATTGTTGGAATGGAAAGAGACATTGTTAAAAAACATTAAGCCCGGTGATTTAGCGGTTTATTTTACAGCTACAAGTAATGAAAACAGCGAATATCATATTCTCTGCGGAGGAAAAAAAGGTGTTTTAAATTACAGTGAAGTAGAAAATCCTACGGTTGATAATGTAGCAAGAGTTGAGAGTTTTTATCACGAATTAAATGAGAAGATAAACGAATTCGGCTATAAAGCTTCTACCCATGAATTTGGCGGTAATACTAAAAAATATCATCTCACTAAAGTAATAAGACAATTTACAGACTCTGATGTTATCATGATACAATTAAACAAAAACCTTCTCGAAGTTGCTTCTTTGGAGATTTATTTTAAAAATATCTGGGTACTCGCAGAAACTATAAAAAATAAACTTGAGCCAAGCGGACAAAACAATGCCAGTTAACGAAATAATAGAATCAGAATATGGCGCATTTGTATCACTCGATCTTGATTTCAGGCAGAAAATACAAATTATTTCAGATACAGATAATTATATCGTATTTGAAATTAATAACAACAGAGTAGTTATAGCTAAGACTTCGCGCTTGGCAGGCGACGACAAAGGTGAAATTTACGGGATAAATCTTTACAGGAAGCTGCCTACATACGAAGAAGCCAATCGTTACTGGAAAAGACTGCCAAACGCACTGAATGAAAAGGAATATGTAAGCAAACTGGCTTTCGCAGCCCAAGACATGCATGGTTATGAGATAAAAAAGCAGGTATTTAAGGCTTTTTATGAATATATTTTCGAACAGAGAAACGGCTCAATTGTATTTGTAGCTCCGCATAGCGGAGATATCAGGTATGAACCAGATAGTATAAAGCAGAATCCAAAAGGAGACATTGACAAATGGTCCGCAGGCGTATCTGCATTATGCGGAATAAAATGCCGACAAAAAACTGATAAAAGAGTAATTTGTTTTATACACACATCGAGCGATCAGATTAAATCATTTCCAGCAGTCATTGATATCGGAGATATGGATTTCCAGAATGATTATTCAGAGAATATTAAACATCTCAATTTCAAGTATTCTTCAAAGCTGGATTATTATTCAATTGAATATTTTGATCAAGTCAAAGCTAAAACGATAAGGAAGTTAAAGAGCATATACGCAAAGTATAAAACATTTGATTTTAACAAAATAATGGGAGAGACAGATTCATTTCATTTAAAATATATGCTGATGCGGTTAGATCAGTACGGGATAAGCACAGAAAATTTATCAGTAGAAAAATTAGATTCGTTAAGCTTCGATTCTATAAAGGATAAGCCTGGAATTATCTTAAATTATGTATTTCAGGGGAAAAATATTACAGCTTTATTAAATCTAAAAGAGAAATATGCTCAAGGTAAATTTGACTACTGCGTACAATTCGAATGCTCTCAGTATTATCTAAAAAATGCACCTGATCTAATAAGTGATATTATAGTAGATTTTGTAGAAAATTTAAAGTGAAAAAAATTATTGAGGAGAATGAAGAATGAACAATCAGATTTTTAGCGAGATAAGCGGTGCGATTTCAACGCTTATCGGATATATTGATAATGGAGATTTAGCTTTGCCTGATTTGCAGAGGCCTTTTGTCTGGGGAAATAATCGGGTAAGAGATCTTTTCGATAGTATGTACCGAGGTTATCCCATTGGATATTTTCTTATATGGAAGAACGGTACGGGGGAGAAGATGTCTCATATCGGTACTGATGAAAAGATTCATAAGATACCGAGTATGCTACTTATAGACGGACAGCAGAGGCTAACAGCTTTGTATAGTGTAATAAAAAAGACAGAGATCAAGGATAAAGATTATAAACTTAGAAGGATTAGAATTGCATTTAATCCTGTGAGTGAGGAGTTCAAAGTAACTGATGCAGCTACTGAGAAAAATAAAGAATTCATACCAGATATTTCTTTGGTTTTTCAATCTGACACTTATTCACTGATTACGGAATATCTTGAGCAGTATAAAGTTTATATTGAAGAAGTTACTGAGAAATTGAATGTTATTATTGAAAAAATCCAAAAGAATGAGGATCTTTTAGAAGCTGAATACATTTTCTGTATTACGAGATTGAATCAGATAAAAAATCCTGAGGATAATATTTTGCAGCTTATTGCGAAACTTAAAGAGCGCAAAGGGTTATTCCTTTCTGCTGAACTCAAAAATCTTTTTATATTATATTTTAGCAAGCCTATCGAGATTGATAAAAAAGCAATTAGCGAAAGAATAAATAAACTTTATTTTTTAACAAGCTATCCTTACCAAGCGCTTGAGATCAAGCCTGATGCTAATGAAGAGGTTGTTGCTGAAGTGTTTACGAGGATAAACAGTAAGGGAGTTACTCTTAATCAGGCTGATTTTATTCTGACTCTAATATCGGTATTTTGGGAAGAAGGTAGAAGAGAAATTGATAAATTCTGCAAAAGTGCGAAAACTGTGCCTGATTCAAACACAAAAGATTCACCTTACAATCATATTATTGAGCCAGATCCTCAGGATGTGGTAAGAATAATTATCGGTCTGGGTTTTAAGCGAGCGAGAATGAAAGACGCATACGCCATACTTAAAGGTAGAGATCCCGACACGAACAAATATTCTGATTTTTTGAGGGAGAAGCAATTTGACATCTTCAAAGAAACTCTGTTTAAAGCTATCGATACTTCAAACTGGCATTCTTTTTTAAAGATCATACAAAGCCTTGGCTATAAATCAAAAGGACTGATTTCCTCTGGGAATTCTGTAGTAAACTCATATATTTTGTACCTGATAGGCAAATTGATACACAGAATTGATTACAAAGATCTTGAAATTTTGATTGGCAGGTGGTTTTTTATGAGCTCTCTTACTTCAAGATATTCAGGTTCATCAGAGTCAATTATGGAGTCCGACTTGAATAAAATCAAGAATGCTAAAAGTTCTGTAGAATTCATTCATGAATTGAACAACATTATTGATAGCACACTGACCAATGATTTCTGGGAAATATCTCTCCCGAATGATCTGCTGGTAACTTCAAATACGATCAGCCCGGT
>JAQVBK010000051.1 GCA_028690365.1 Candidatus Cloacimonadota bacterium | reverse complement strand
TTTATCTCCACTAAAGCTTGAAGTAGTTTCTGAAAGGACAAGTTCTCCACTTGCTTCATCAAACAAAAATATTGAACAACCTTTAGCCTGCAGAATCTCTGATGAACGTTGAACAGATTTCTCAAGAATTCTTGTAATGTTGAGCTCAGTAAATATTTCTATTAGTCCGTGAAGCTGTGAAAATGTCAGTTCCATAATAGACTATCAAAGATAATAAAGGTTGTTAATTTCGTGATCATACATTGGTAGAATAATTATTTCTAAACCAAAATCTCGTAACATAAAAGAGAGGTTTTCCAGAACGGGATACTCGGTGTAAAAATGTCCTGCATCAATAATTGGCATTCTACTATCAAGTATTGTGTGATAATTAAAATCTGCAGAAACAAATACGTCTGCTCTACCGTGGACATTTCTCAGAAGCGAAGAACCACTTCCGCCACAAACAGCCACTTTTTTTACCTGAAAGTTTTCCCCTTTATCGGCTGTCCACAATTTAACTACGGGGCAACATAAACGTTCTTTGACTATTTCTCCGAATTCTCTCAAGCTATATTTATTTTTGGTTTCTCCAATGAATCCTAAACCATAGGTTTCGTTTTCTTTTCCCTGAGGATATACTGCAATTGCCCGAGTTTCATATGGATGGTATTTTTTAATAGTTTTAATGACTGAATTCAGATTGAAGCTATCGACAAAAAGTTCCAATTTCATTTCAGACACATCTATGATTTTATCTAATTCTCCAATACTGGGACTACTGTCTGACAAGGATCTGAATTTGCCGCTAACTTCATATCTACTGAAACATCTGTCATAATTACCAATTTTCCCTGCTCCTGCTTCACAGGCTTTATCAGCTATTTCTTCAGCATTTTCTACAGGACAATAAACAGCGATCTGATACAATTCAGCTCCTGTATTATTGGATATGTATTCAAGATTGGTAAGAGCAAGTTTATCAGCCAATGCTTTATTGACTCCGTTATATATGAAGTCGAGGTTTGTATGCAGGCTGATAACAGAAATATCATGTTTGATTAATCTAATATAGATTGGATTACTTATTGTTTTTATAGCATTAAATATCAGGGGATGATGAGATATTATCAGATTGCAATTATTCTTAACTGCATAGTCTATAGCATTATTTGTAACATCTAGTGTTAGCAGTATTTTATTGATTTCAGAACTCAGATTCCCAATCTGCAGACCACTGTTGTCCCATTTCTCTGCAAGTCCGTATGGAATAATTCGGTCAATGCTGTTTAGAATCTCAGAAACTTTCATTTGTTTTACCTGAATTAATCTTTTGTAATCCCTCTTTCAGAATTTCGAACAAACTCGATAAACATTTTTTGTTCTACATTTAAATCATTCAGTTTATCAGCCTCAGCAAGAGCTTGTGCAGTATTTAGTCCTGAACGATAGAAAATTCTATATATTTGTTTTACAGATCTGATTATTTCTTCTGCAAATCCTCTTCTCTGCAGTCCTACACTATTAAGACCGGACACAATATACGGCATACCCTCTCCCCTTGTAAAAGGTGGTACATCCTTTTTTACACCGGAAGCTCCGCCAATGAACGCAAATTTGCCAATTTTTACAAACTGATGTACTGCAGTAATCCCGCCAATGGTTACAAAATCATCGATGTGTATGTGACCAGCCAGATTAACTGAATTAGCGAGTATAATTCCATTTCCCAGCTGACAGTTATGTGCAATGTGTGAATAAGTCATCAAAAGATTATTATTTCCAACTCTTGTAGGTTCATCCATTGTAGCAGAACGATTGATAGTGGCAAATTCTCTGACAGTGTTGTTATCGCCTATTATCAATCTGGTCACTTCACCTCTGTATTTTAAATCTTGTGGAGCAGTTCCTATAACCGATGAATGGTAAAAAATATTATTTTTCCCAATCGTTGTATTCCCATCAACAATAACATTTGAAACTAACCTACAGTTATCTCCGATTTCAACGTTGTTTCCTATAATGCAAAATGGACCTATTTCAACGTCTTTACCAATCTTTGCATCTGGAGCAATAATAGCTGTTGAATGAATATTTGTCATGTTATCCTCTTATTTATTCATAACTTTTGCCAGAAAATCGCCTTCACAGACGAGAGTATCCCCAACATAAGTATCTCCGTGCATTTTTGCCAAAGACCTTTTCATGGAAACCACTTTCAGTTCAAAACGTAAAGTATCGCCAGGTAACACCGGTTTTCTGAATTTTACATTGTCTATCGCAGCAAAGTAAGCAACATAGTTTTCAGGATCATCATAGCTGTTAAGCAACATGATTCCTCCAGTCTGAGCCATTGCTTCAACAATCAATACTCCCGGCATTATCGGGTGTCCCGGAAAATGACCCTGAAAGAAAGGTTCATTCATGGTTACATTTTTCAGTCCGGTTATACTTTCCCCTGCAACAAAATCAATAATTTTATCCACTAACAGGAAAGGATATCTGTGAGGTAGTATTTTCAAAATAGCATTGATATCAAAGACAACATTTTCCAGTTTCTTCTTTTGGTAGATTTTTTGTAATTGTTGTTTTTTATGAATCTGCCTGAGTTTTTTTACAAGTTCTACATTTGTTTTATGACCTGATCTGGCGGCCAGAATATGACCTTTAATGGGAACACCCAACAAGGCAATATCCCCTATTAGATCAAGTACTTTGTGTCTAACGAATTCATTATAATATCTAAGTTTTGTATTTCCCAGTAAACCATTTTCGGTAATGGTGATCGGTTTATCAAAATCGAACAGTTCTCTGAGTCTCTGCAATTCAGAATCGGGAGTATTAGGATCAGCGATAACAATTGCATTTTCCAGTGACCCACCTTTTATCAGATTTGCTTCCCTTAGCGCAAGAATCTCATGCAGAAAACAGAAGGTTCTGGCAGAAGCAAAATCTTCTTCGAATACTTTTAATGAAGGTAAAAAAGTATACTGAGTTTTAAGATAAGGTTGTTCATAATCTATCATAAAAGTAACCTTCAAATCATCGGAAGGGACTATAACAATATCGACATTGTTAGATAATCCATAAAGCGAAATTGCTTCATCGAATTCAAAATACTCTCTTTCGGCATCCTGCTCAACAATTCCGACTTTCTTAATAAGGTTGATAAATGGTTTGGCACTTCCATCGGCAACAGGTACTTCAGGTCCGTTTATATCAATCCTCAGATTGTCAATGTTCAACCCTTTTATTGCAGCCAGCAGATGTTCCACTGTTGCAACAGTGGCTTTATCTATTCCAATTGTAGTGCCTCTGGAAATATCAACAACATGATCAATATCTGCCGGTATTTTTGGATTGTTGGGCATATCTGTTCTCACAAACAAAATGCCCTCATTCTTATCAGCAGGCTTGAATGTTATGGTACTAATTTGACCAGTATGAAGTCCTACTCCTGTATAAGAAATTACTCCATTTATTGTTCTTTTATTCTCAGCCATTATTTCTCCATGCTATGACTCATTTTTTCTACTTTTCTTTCTGTGTTTGTCTCATAAACTTAACAAGTTCCGGTAACTTTTTCTCTGATGCAATAATACGTTTCTTCAGTCCGGCATCTATAGCAGGAGTTCCCAGTACAATATGTCCCGGTTCAATATTCCCCGAAACTCCGGATTGAGCTGCAACCATTGCTTTATCACCTATCCTTAAGTGTCCTGCCAGACCAACCTGACCACCAAGATATACATAGTCTCCTGTTTCTGAACTACCGGCTAATCCAACCTGAGCACACAGTATATTATGCTTACCTATTTTGCAGTTGTGACCAATCTGCACAAGATTATCAATTTTACTTCCTTCGCCGATTATAGTCGATCCTAACGTACCTCTATCAATAGTAGTGTTTGCGCCTATTTCAACATTATCTTCGATTACTACATTTCCCACCTGCGGAATTTTCTGTTGAATTCCTTCATGCAGGATATAGCCAAAACCATCTGCTCCAATTACGCTACCGGAATGAATAATCACATTGTTTCCAATTTTAGTATCGTTGTAAATAGTCACATTGGGGAAAATGAAGCAGTTTTTCCCAATTTCTACATTGTCTCCAATAACCACATTTGAAAGAATTTTCGTAAATGAATCAATTTTTGAATTCTCTCCAATAACAACATTTTCATCTATTTTTACGGGAGTTACAATTTTTGAATTATCTGCAATATGAGCATTTTTAGATACTTTATGTATAAATTCGAGTTCTTCACTCTCCATAAGATGTTTTGCCAACATCATAAAATAAACGTAAGGTTTGCTAACCTTAAGTACATTTATATCCGGCACCTGGTTTTCATCGAAATCTAAAGGGACAAGAACTAATCCGGCTTTTGTAGATTTTAAATCAGGTAAATACTTTTCGTTTTCAAAGAAACAAACTGTAGTCTGATTTGCATCTTCAAGAGTAGCAATACTATTCAAGGTAACACTACTCCTGATAATCAAAGTTCCGTTTAAAATCAAATTAATCTGTTCAGGTGATACTTGTGATTTAAAAATTTTCATTTTTTAATTCTCTGTGTTCATTCTGGTAATAACATCCTCAGTAATATCAAGTTTAGGTAAGGCGTACACAATCCCACTGGTAGAAGCGTCAAATACGATGTCTAAGTTCTTTTCATTTGAAATTTCTTCTATTATTCTTTTTAATTTTTCGAGAATTGGTTCCAGAAGTTCTGAATTCTTCTGCATAGCTAAACCATTTTCTCCGAATATGCCTTCCAGATATGACTTTCTTTGTTGCATTTTCTTTTCAATATTCTCTTCGTATTCACCTTTACCTGCTTCAGTGAGTGTTAGTTTTCTATTATCGTAATCTTCCTGAAGCTGAGTAATTTCATTTTCAATTTCTTTCAACTTTGCTTCCCATCCTTGTTTTTCAACATCAAATAATTTTTGTGCAGCTTTTGCATCCTCTGAAACTGCCAAAATTCTTTCACTGTCAATGTAAGCAATTTTCACCTCTGCAAAAATTGGTAAAACCATTAATGTCAGCATAATTAATCCAATAGTGAGTTTTTTCATAAAACCCTCCTGTTATTTTTTATATTTTTGACTTTATAATTATGTCAGAAATTCTTTGCCACTAATTAGAGTCAATAAAAATCACTGTTTGTTTTAAGTTGTGACAGGTTTTATTCCTTCTTGTTTCACAAACCTAAATTCTGTATAGTTTTCATAACTACCTATCATTTCATTATTACAATCCGGCTGTTAAACCTTCGACTTTACCAAATTTCGTGATAGGCAGTTCTGGTTCAAAAGATAATTATACGATGATCTATAAGATTTGCAATTTCAATCATTACATCATATTGGATGAAACAAGTTACCAACTAGAGATAAAATATTTTATCCATTCATAGAAAATATATTTTGAATATAGGATGTCAGTTCAGGATAAGTTTTAAATCTTGATACTTGATTTATGACATCCAAGCGTTCATATAAAATTCTACTTTTAAAGAATAAAAAATTAGGTTCAAATCAACTTGTGATTACAAAGTTGCATAGTAACACATGATCATTAAAACTAATTCTTATATTATTATGAATACTGTTTTGTTTATCTTCCATATTTGTATTTATTTACTAATAAATGTTGTGAAATTCTATTAACTCAATTCTGAATCTATTATGTTGTTGTTTCACAATTTTGCTTATACAATAAAGGGGAATTGTTATTCCCCTTTATTATAAATCAGATATGTTAAAGAAAGTAGCTCTATTTCATGAGAATCATTTTCTGAATTGGGCTGTTTACCTTTCCCTGTAATTTATAAAGATATACGCCACTTGAAACTGCTCTTCCCTGTTCGTCAACACCGCTCCAGATTACTTCTCCTTTACCTTTCTCATTTTTTAATCGAGGAAAAACTCTCACTATTTGACCTTTTATATTGTAAATAACTAAGTCTGTTTCAGCAGAGTTATCATTCAGATTGTAACTTATCGTTGTGTTGGGATTAAATGGATTGGGATAATTTGAAATTAGTGTTTCGATAGTTGTCGGGATGCTATTATCACCGCTGGAAGTAGCCATATCAATACGGATATCATCAATTTTCATTGCGAACATATCACTACTTTGGCAATGATCCCAGGCTAATCTGATAGTCATTCCATCATAATTACCTATATCTAGCACTACCTCACTCCAATCTCCTGCTTCAAGAGTCTCTTCATGGATGATGTCAACAAAATCAATTAAAGCAGCGCCGGTTGTAGAGACTTTTACCTTGTAATGTTCAGAAGGCCAATCATTATCCTGAGTTCTTACCCAAAACGATAGTTGAGCACCGGTTCCATTCAGGAATATTTCAGGTGAAATCAGATAATTATCCGGTGTCAAAGCTCCAGAATCGTTATTGTATGATTCCGATACCACACAGAAGCTTCCGCTATGAGGAGAAACTCCATTGGCAGCAACTGAGCCGATAAACCAGTTGAAATTATCTCCATCATTATCAACTAAAACCCATTCATTCATATTTCCACTCTCAAAACCTTCTTCGAAAAGTGCTTCTTCAATCGAAATAGGAGTAACTTCAACAGTATTTGACGGTTCAGACTCACCTTCTTCGTAAACTGCTGTTACATAATAAACATAAGGATTTTCGTTTTCCAAACCTTCATCATGATAACTGAGCTCTGTTACAAGATTAGAATTAATAATTTCACCATCTCTATAAACATTGTAACCTAAAAAATCTCTATGTTTAGTTGGAGTAATTCCTTGGTTATCATTATTTAGCGGACGGGAAATATTTTCAGGGTTCTCAGGCACATTATAGCGGGTTACTTCTTTTCTTGCAACTCTTACCGGTGGCTCTGATCCAAATTGAATCCATAAATCAATAAGAAAATCTCCATGATTTTCTGAAACCATTACTGTATTATCCGCAAGATTAATAACTTCTGAAGTACTGTTAAGTTCGGTATCATAAGAAATACAGGGGTAAGCATCTGTTGCATTGTTGCTGAGCGGCTCAATGAAAATTCCTACCTGTTCAATATATGAAAGATTTCCAAGATTAATATCCGACTCCCAGTTATCATTAACTGTGGTAGCTAAAATTTCGGTGACAAATACTGTTTCTCTAGTCTCCCAATTTATGACATGAATTTTGTAGTTATGGGGACCATTTACGCCAAAACTGGCATGGAAAAAATCAATTTTGGAAATAGTACAATCTTCGAATTCATCCAACATAAAAACTGTTCCGTAACCTCTTTGATAATGTTGGTAAAAAGCGCTGTGTGCAGTTCCATTATGATAACTAATTTCAAAATACCCCTCTGGTGCCGGTGACATCCAAGTAAGCAGAGCTGCTGAATTTTCGGCAAGTGCAGTCAATCCTCTGGGTGGATTAAGAGCTAGAAGAGAAAAGGTTGTAAGCAAAATAACCATAGCAATGAGAATCTTATTCATGATTCCTCCTTATTTTTGTTTTTATTTCAAAGAAAAAAAAACGTTTTTTATGTCAAGACATTTGCCTGACAAAAATGATGACAAATTATTGTATAAATCAAACCACAAAAGCATTTGCAAGACTCGTGATGTTTTCAGTTCAATACTGCAAAAAAGCCATATCAGAGGTTTCCAAATTTTGAATTACATAATAACTAACTTCATTTTTTGAAAATGCTGCAAAAAAAATTGACACAAAACAGTATAAAAAAAATCTCGAGGCACTAATTTTTCAGGAAGGAATATATGATTGTTTTTCATAATATGATTTACACAATAGTGAATTTATTAGGCTTTATACTTAATCTTTATGTCTACGTTCTTGTAGCAAGAGCCGTTATTTCCTGGTTTTCACCAGACCCATATAATAATTTATACCGTCTGTTAATCAATTTAACTGAACCTGTGCTTACCCCAATAAGAAGATACATACCCACCTCAGGTATAGATTTTTCGCCCTTTATTGCAATTCTCATAATAGAGTTTATCATAAAAGGTTTTATCTTTAAAACAATACTGCAACTCATATAAGGAGTAATAATGGAAGGAATTGAATTAACACCTGCCGATATCAGACACAAAGAATTCACAGCCGGAATGCTGGGTTATAGCAAAACGGAAGTTAAAGAATTTCTCGAAATCATCTCAAATCAAATGGAAGACTACATTCTGAAGATTAGTGAACTGGAAAAACTTGTAGAAAAAGATGATTATCCTCAGATAGAAAAGCACGTTGATATTGAAGAAAAACCTCAGACACCAAGAGAAGAACTGATTAGCCGCACTCTTTTACTCGCCGAAAAAACAAAAGAAGAAATTCTTGCAAATGCTCGCAGAGAAGCAGAAAATCTTCTCAAAGAAGCTGAATTTAATACTAAAAAGACTATCGAAGAAGCCAGACACTATCTAAATGTTCTTGAACACCAATATATGAACATAAAAGAACAGAAAAAACAGTTTTTATTGCAGTTTAAGTCAGAATTGGAAGGGTTATTGGGAAGAATTAGCAAAGATACTATTCTGAATAAAGACAATGAAGTACAGATGGACAACAGTTTCAAACAGATCAAAGAGATGAAATCAGCAAATGATACAGAATCTGAATCTGATTCTGAAAATAACGAATAGATGAAGGCAAAATGAACATCATCGAAAAAATTGAATTAGCACGCAGTTTTATTTCTAGAAAAATAAATACTACTCCTGAAATTGCTATAATTCTTGGCACCGGACTAAATGGGCTGGCAGGTATTGTAGAAAATCCTGTTTTCATTGAGTATTCGTCAATCCCTCATTTTGTTACCTCTACTGCTCCTTCACATGAAGGCAGACTGGTTTTTGGCACAATAAGTGGCAAAAATGTTATTTTGCTGCAAGGAAGATTTCATTTTTATGAAGGTTACACAATGGAAGAACTAACCTTTCCCATAAGAGTTTTAAAATCTCTTGGAGTAAATTATCTTCTGCTAACCAATGCTGCAGGCAGCCTTAATCCTGAAATCAAGAAAGGTGACATAGTTCTGATAAAAGATCACATTAATTTCATCGGTACTAATCCTTTAATAGGGAAGAATTATGATGAACTCGGTGAAAGATTTCCCAGCATGAACGAACCATACGACCGTCATCTGATTAAGACTGCTCAATCTATTGCACTGGAAAATAACATTGATGTAAAAAATGGTGTTTATATTGCAGTCAGTGGTCCTAGTCTCGAAACAAAATCTGAGTCGATAATGTTATCCAGACTTGGTGCTGATGTAGTCGGTATGTCTACGGTTCCTGAGACTATTACTGCTGTTCACGCCGGAATGAAGGTATTCGCCGCCTCTATAGCAACTAATCTCAGTAATATTTTTCACTCTGAGCCTCACACTCAGGAAGAGATAAGGGATAGTGCTGAACAGGCAGGGAAAAACCTCACAATAATAATAAAAGATTTAATAAAAAAGATATAAGGGGACATTATGCCGGAAAAACAACTTAGCGATGAAGTTCTCAAAGAATATGAAAGTATTCTTCTGGAAGAAAAGAGAATAACTCTGGAAGTGATTAGTGACATAGGTCTAGCCCAGAAAAAAGGTAGTAAAGATGGAACGGGAGACCTTTCATCTTATTCAATTCATTTAGCAGATCAGGGAACAGATACGATTGAGATGGAAAAGAATGCCTATCTTGGCGAAGAACAATTAAAGAAACTTCGGGCAATTAATTTCAGTCTCAGAAAAATCTATGAAAAGACTTTTGGTATCTGTGAAATATGCGGAATATTTATTCCTAATGAAAGACTGAGAATCATTCCTTATGCCAGGTTCTGTGTGGATTGTGAAGCAAAAGAACAAAAGAACAAAAAAAGGTAATCAATGCAAAAAACAAATCTGAAATACTATTTGATCTCATTATTTATAATAGACGCAGATCAAATTTCAAAATACTTAATCAGATATAAGTTGTCTGATTTTGAAAATGTTCCATTTCAGGTCATAGGGGATTTTTTCAGAATAAGATTTGTTCAAAATCCGGGAGCTGCTTTCAGTCTATACTTTAACAGTAGCTTGTTGAACAAACTTTTGTTTCTGTACATGCCAATTGCTTTAATTCTGTTTTTCATTTATCTTATTGCAACCTCGAAAAACAGACTTAGCCTGTTTAGCTATTCTTTGATTCTGGGGGGAGCCATCGGAAACATCATCGATCGAATTATCTTTGGTAAAGTAACTGATTTTCTTGATTTTGATTTCCCTGACTTTCTGATTGAACGCTGGCCTACATTCAATATTGCGGACAGCTCAATAGTTGTAGCTATGATACTGATATTGTTGGCTGATTTAGTTTTTACCAAAAAGAATACGATAAATTCCGAAACAACGGAGGAAGAATGAAGAATAAGAACGTTTATATTGCTCTGGTTTTAGGGCTGTTTACAATAATTTCTGCTATTAACGTTAGTATATATGATATTCAGTATACTGATGAACCCGGAAATGATAATACATATCCATCTCCATACGATGGCGAGATTGTTACTACATCAGGAGTAGTTACTGCGATTGGTTTTACAGATATCAGCAGGTTTTTTATATCTATGCCTGAAGGTGGTGCCTGGAAAAGTATCTATGTCTATTACGCATCAGGAAACCTTAAGCCGGGTGATTTAATAGAAATAACAGGCACAGTTGATGAATATTATGGATTCACAGAGTTATCTTATATTAGCAATTTCACAATAATTGGATCTGCAGAGATTCCAGAACCGGTTGATATAACTACTGACGAATTAGCCTCTTCTGAAGCTTATGAAAGCGTTCTGGTCAGAATCTCCAATGTAGAAGTTACAACCAGACCAAACAACTATGGCGAATGGTATGTTAATGACGGCTCAGGATCTTGCCAGATTGACGATGGTTTCTTTTATCTGGATGATGAAGGAATCTCGGTTACCATGGGACAAATTTGGCCTTCAATCACAGGAATAATAGATTACTCATACAGTATATTTGGACTGAATCCAAGAAACCCCAGAGACATGGGCATAATAGACGACTTCAACGTTTATAACACTCCCTCTTATCCTAATGCCGGACAACCCGTACAAATAAAACTCGATTCCATGCAGGAATGCTTCAACACTAAAGTTTATTGGCGTATTTCTCCCTGGGATCCCTTAAAAATCTCAGAAATGACAGAAACTGAAAATGAAATGTTGTACCATACATACTTAGCCACAATTCCTTCACAAAACGAAGGAACTACGGTGGAGTATGTTGTTTATACAGAAACAGAAAACGATACTGTCTTAATTCCGGAAAATTCACACGTAAGTAATCTCACTAATTTCAACTCTTACTCATATAGGATTAAAACTCAACAGGCTCATCTCGAAATTGAGCCAAGAGTATATCTGTTCAGACAGGAAGAAATTCCTATTAAATATGGTTCTAAAACAGGAGATAAAGCAATTCTAAGAATTTTCAATTCTCAGGGAAGATTGGTGAGAACAGTTAGAGATTTGGTTATCAGTAACTCAGCCGGTACCGATGTTTATAACTGGGATGGCAGAGACAGCGATTATCAAAGCGTCCCAATAGGTTTATACATATGTCATTTAGAAGTAACAGACATTACAAGTGGTAAAACAAAAACTGCAAAAGTTCCGATTGTAATCGGTGATAAATTAAAGTAGGATGCATCATGAAAAAACACTTATTAATAACAATCATAATTATGTCCATGACGGTAATGATGAATGCAGTATTTGAAGACTATGATTATTCAGCACGTTCACGAGCAATAGGGGGCGCGTACACCAGTACAGCCGATGATGCCAATGCAGTGTTCTTTAATCCAGCCGGACTTTCAAATGCAGGGAACAGTGTAAACATTGGTTATTCCAGACTATACTCAGAAGATTTTAATAAACTAATGACTCTTGCTTTTTCCATGAAATTACCTAACAACTGGGGTTCACTTGGTTTATCAATGCAAAGCTTTGGGGTTGAATATCAGGACGTAGAGCTGATGTCAGAAAAGCAGTTTGGTCTTTCACACTCATTTTCTGTGTTAAAAGATGTTCACTCTGAAATAAACTTCGGCTATACATTTCGAATGATGAATCTAAGTTTTTATGAATTAGGAGATGAAAACACTTTGGGAATTGATGTTGGAGCTCAATTTCTCTTCCACCAAAGGACTAAACTGGGATTTTCATTTATCAATCTAAATAATCCTGCCTTAGGCAAAGATAAACAACACGAACTTCCGCAGAAACTGGCTTTTGGAATTTCTTATATTCCTTACGACAAAGTTATAACTGCTTTTGATATTAAAAAAGAGATGAACGGACCTACTGAACTCCACGCCGGTATCGAGATTAATCTCTATGAAATCTTGTATCTTAGAACCGGACTCAGAAATGAACCGGTAAGCTTTTCCGCTGGATTTGGAGTCGACTATATGAATGTAAAACTGGACTATTCTATTAATACTCACGCTGAACTTGGTCTTACCCACTACATAAATGTAGGTTATCTGCTGAAATAATGACAGGACATTTTATCCGACAAAGAGCCAAAGAAGTTCTCAGAGGCAACTGGTTGCCCATGGTTATGATTTTTCTGGTTTTTTATTTATTCAGTTTATTGGATTACCGATACAAAAGCATTTGGTTAACTACTCTAATTATGGTGGCAAGTTTTGTATATTATTATGGAGTTTCTGTTTTTTCACTTCATCTGGTGAGAGAAAGGAAACTTGATTACAATCTTTTAATTAGTGGATTCAGCATTTTACCCAAAATTATAATGACCAATTTTCTGAGATATTTATATGTTCTTCTACTTTCATTGCTTTTTCTCATTCCGGGAGTTGTTGCAGCTTACTCTTATTCTATGACTGAATTCGTAATTCTGGACAACCCTGATCTTAAATCAGATGAAATACTTACCACCAGTGCTAAAATTATGAAAGGAAATAAATGGCGTTTATTTATGCTCGATCTAAGTTTTATCGGTTGGATTCTACTGTGCTTTTTAACTATGGGAATAGGCTTTCTTTGGCTTGCTCCATACATGCAAGTTGCCAGAACAACCTTCTATCAGGATCTGAAAATGTGTACTAAGAACGATGAATCAGATTTTTGCATCAACCTGAAAAATGAAAAATGGTTAGACAACAATGAGACCATCGTCAACAAGCTTGACTGATGAATATATGTAATGAACAAAGTGAGGAATTATGAAAAAAAGTGAAAACCCTGTCAGAGACTCTTTGATTATAACCAAAGTCGTTAGTTTCATTTTTGATTTTTTCAAACAAACAATACGTGATTATGAAAACACAAAAAAAATTAAAGCTTTCGACAAAATGGATGAACAATTCTCTACTATCGAGCATCTGCTGATTAAACAAGAGAAAATGCTTCACGAACAAAGAAAAATGATTGAAGAACTCAAGAATAAATTTCTTATCTCGTCAGTTATCATTATTGCTCTGTCAATAACTGTATTGATTCAGGTTATCAGATAATTCGATTACTAATTTTTATGCCCACATCAGATGATGTGGGTAATCTTATATATAGAGGGGAATAAATGTATACAAGTAAAGAAATAAGACAACAATTTATCGATTTTTTTATCAGCAAGTCTCATCAGGAATATAAATCTGCTCCTGTGATACCCGCAGATGACCCTACATTACTATTTACAAATGCCGGAATGAACCAATTCAAAAACATCTTTCTGGGAGATAAGAAAGCAGACTATTCCAGAGTAGTAAACAGCCAAAAGTGCATCAGAGCCGGTGGAAAACACAACGATCTGGAAGAAGTCGGAACAGATAGTTATCATCACACTTTCTTTGAGATGCTTGGTAATTGGTCATTTGCCGATTATTACAAAAGTGAAGCAATCTCCTGGGCATGGGAGCTCTTTACTGAAGTTTGGAAGTTACCCAAAGATAAGCTCTATGCTACTGTGCACAACACCGATCAGGAATCTTTTGAGCTCTGGAAAAAAAACACCGATATAGACCACGAACATATTCTTTATTATGGAGACAAAGAAAATTTCTGGGAAATGGGAGAAACTGGTCCCTGCGGTCCTTGCTCAGAAATACATTATGATAGAGGTGAAAATCACTGCGGAAAACAGGATTTACCGGGACATAAGTGCTCTGTCAATGGTGACTGCCATCGTTATATTGAATTGTGGAATCTAGTTTTCATTCAATATTTCAGAGCTGAAAACGGAGAATTAATTCAGTTAAAAAACCGTTTCGTAGACACCGGGGCAGGTCTCGAAAGACTCTGTCAGATTCTGCAAGGGAAGTCGTCCAATTATGACACAGATCTATTTACACCAATTTTAAACTCAATTGCGGAGATAACGTCAATCCCCTACTCTGACAAAGATGGGGTTTCTCACAGAGTTATCGCCGACCATATCCGTGCACTGACTTTTGCTATCGCGGATGGTGGTATGCCTTCAAATGAAGGTCGAGGCTATGTCCTGCGCAGAATACTGAGAAGAGCAGCCAGACACGGTAGACTTCTGGGACAGAAATCCCCGTTTCTTTACAAACTCGTTGATACTGTGAATGATGTTATGGGTGAACATTTCTCTGAACTAAGAGAAAAAGCTGAACACGTTAAAATGATTATTCGTGCAGAAGAAGAACGCTTCAATCTTACTCTGGACAAAGGAATAAGCAAGTTTGAAGAAATTGTAGGCAACACAAAAGGCAAGATTTTATCAGGTAAAGATGTTTTTATGCTTTATGATACTTATGGTTTCCCTTTGGATCTAACCAGGATTATGGCTCAGGAATTAGGTTTTTCAATTGATGAAAAAGCATTTGATAACGAGATGAATCTTCAGAAAACAAGAGCCAGAAATGCTTCTAACTTTAAGCTTGAAAATACAGATATTGAATGGATTGAATACTCTGCAGAAAAACCAACTGAGTTTTCAGGTTACTTAACCTCGTCTGAAAAAGTGAGAATTATAAAATATTCAATAAATGATGAAAATGAGGTTATTGTAGTTACTGACAAAACTCCTTTCTATGCTGAATCTGGAGGACAAACCGCCGACAAAGGAATGATTATCAGCGACAACTGTGAAATATCCGTTTCTGATGTTCAGAAGAAAAATGACCAATATTTACATTTCGGTTCCTTGCAGAAAGGTGAAATAACAGATTCAGAATACACCGCTGTAATTGAAACAGAATACCGTAAAAGTATTGCCAGAAATCATACTGCTACTCATCTTCTCCATGCCGCTTTGAGAGAAGTTCTTGGGAATCATGTCCATCAAAAAGGTTCATCAGTTCAATCTGAACACCTGCGTTTTGATTTTACTCATTTTCAACAGGTCACCAAAAGAGAACTGGAAATTGTTGAGAAGATTGTTAATGAAAGAGTTAGGAAGGCAGAAACTGTTGCAACTGAAATAATGCAACTCGATGAAGCTAAAAAAGCCGGAGCTACTGCTTTGTTTGGTGAAAAGTATGAAGACAATGTAAGGGTCGTACAGATAGGAGATTTCTCTAAAGAGCTGTGTGGCGGTACTCATCTATATTCAACAGGTGAAATAGGGTTTTTTAAAATTATCAGCGAATCTTCTGTTGCGGCTGGTGTCAGAAGAATTGAAGCAATAACTGGAAGCAGTGCAGAAGAATATGTGCGAGAAAATGTCAATCTCATCACAGAGATATCTACACTTATAAATACTACAGAGAAAAATATCCTGACGAAAATTGAGCACTTATTACATGAAAACAAAAATTTATTAAATGAAATACAAGCTCTTAAAATGAAATCTGCCAATGGAATGATTGATGATCTCATTGCAAAATCCGTGGTCGTTAAAGGAGTTAAACTCATTTGCGCCAAAGTTGAATGTGAAAACAATAATGATTTACGAAGCTTTGGTGACAGACTTAGAGATAAGCTGTCATCAGGAATTGGTATTTTGTTGTCCAATATTGGCGGAAAAGCTGCCGTATTGACAATTGTTACTTCTGACCTGACAAAAAAATATCAAGCTGGAGTTATTGTAAATAAGTTCGCAGCAATTCTTGGGGGAAAAGGTGGAGGCAGAGCTGATATGGCAATGGCTGGCGGAAAAGACACTGACAAGATTGATTTCGCAATTCAGCAGGCAGAAAAGATTATTTCAGAATTATGATATTTATATTATTCTAATCTATAGAGAAACAGGCATTAATTGCCTGTTTTTTATTATCTAAATGCAATTCAATAATCAATTACAACTATAATACTATGATCAAAAACTTGACACGGTTATTTGATATTATTTTCTTACAACAATCAATTTTTCTTATGATAAAGGAGTTATAATGAACA
>JAQVBK010000324.1 GCA_028690365.1 Candidatus Cloacimonadota bacterium | reverse complement strand
TATTCCATGCGCACCCTTTTCTTTTCTGAAGCATGGCGAATAGCTTGTCATTGTATAAGGAAGCTTTTCCTCCGGAAGGACTGTGTCAATAAATTTTCCAATCATAGAATGTTCACTCGTCCCAATCAGATAGAGGTCTTCGCCTTCTATTTTGTACATCATGGCATCCATTTCCGCAAAGCTCATAACTCCTGTTACCACGTTGCTCCGAATCATATAAGGCGGAATACAGTACGTGAATCCTCTTCCGATCATAAAGTCTCTTGCATAAGAAAGGATGGCTGAATGAAGGCGCGCAACATCCCCCATCAGATAATAGAATCCATTTCCGGCTACTTTTCCGGCTGCTTCCATATCAATACCGTTAAATTTTTCCATAATCTCTGTATGGTATGGAATTTCAAAATCCGGTACCACCGCTTCTCCAAAACGTTCTACTTCCACATTTTCACTGTCATCTTTTCCAATCGGAACAGACGGATCAATCATATTTGGAATGACCATCATCATCTGACGGATTTCTTCTTCTACCACACGTTCTCTCTCGTCAAGCTCCGCCATTCTTTCTGCATTTTCTGTACCCTTTTTTTTCAGAACTTCGGCCTCTTCTTTTTTCCCCTGTGCCATCAGTGCGCCAATCTGTTTTGCACTTTTATTTCTGTCAGCACGAAGCGCTTCCACTTCTTTTTTGATATCTCTGTTTTCCTGATCCAGCACCAGAACTTTATCTACCAGTTCCAGTTTACTGTCCTGAAATTTATTTTTTATATTCTGTTTTACAGCTTCCGGATTTTCCCTCAAAAATTTAATATCTAACATTTCAAACCTCCAAATTTATTTTGTCGAACACATGTTTGTTGATAATAAGAACCACTTATCAACTGTGTTTTTTTAAATTTTTCTCTGCAATAATTACATTTCAACTTCATCTATAATATACTATTTTTCAATTCAAGTAAAGGGATTCTCACGCCATATCATTAAAATAATTTACTGCCTGGCGAAGAGCCTCTTTTTCTTCCTGACCAAGTACAATATAGGATTCTCCCTTTACAATTTCTTTTACATAGGTATAGCAGCCCTCACGTCCATGAATTGCATTCAGCACAAAACCAGAATCACTCTCATCCAGCATGGCAAGGGCAAAGCTGAGTCGTCCTCCGACATCCGGAAACGCGTCATACTTCACAATACCTATTTTATTTGCTGTTCTGCTCTGGATCTCTTTTACTCTTCTGATCTCATTTGCATGAATTTTACTGATTTCCAACAGTTTGTCTACTTCCAAAAACTTCTGTGAAAACGCCTTTTCCAGCGATACAGCATCCTTTCCCCTCATAAAGATACGGTACTTTTTGAAAAAGCGTGTCAGCTTCATCGAAACCCGGACCATATACAATAATACAAATATCATAATTCCCATCATCGCAATGACGATGATACCAGGATCAATTCCCAGCGAATTCAAAATATTGCTTTCCATATTTTCTCCCCTTATTGTTGTGTTAGAGTATCTGTCTATCCTCTTTCGAGCTGGATTGACTGGAATAATTCCAGAAGCCGCTCTAATTCTTCATTTGAATAATAGTCAATTACGATTTTTCCCTGATTGTTTGCCTTGTGATTAATTGCTACCTTTGTGCCAAGAATCATTTTTATCTTTTCTTCAAGATTTTCATAAATAAATTTGTTTTCAGGTACCGGCTTTTCTTTTTTTTCAACTGTCTGCAAGGATTTCATAAGTTTTTCCACATCACGCACACTGAGTTTTTCATCAAATACCTGCATGGCAATTTTGTACTGCAATTCCATATCTTCTATCGAAAGTAACGCCCGTGCATGGCCGGTCGATATCATATCGTCGATCAGCATCTGCTGTACCCTGCTGTCCAGCTTTAACAGCCGTACCGAATTTGTCACTGCTGTCCTGCTTTTTGAAACACGCTCTGCCACTTCATCCTGTTTTAATTTAAACTCTGTTAAAAGCCGTTTATAAGCAAGTGCTTCTTCAATCGGATTCAGATCTTCTCTCTGTATATTTTCAATCAAAGAAATTTCAACAATCTGCTGATCGGTAAAATTTTTGATTACTACAGGAATTTCTTTTAGTCCTGCCATCTTGGCTGCACGCCATCTGCGTTCACCAGCGATGATTTCATAATATCCTTCTCTCTTTTGAACAAGCAGCGGCTGAAGCACTCCAAACTGTTTTATAGAATCTGCCAATTCCAGCAGTGCATCCTCATCAAACTTTTTACGTGGCTGTTCCCGGTTTGGCTCAACCTCCGTTATTTTTAATTTCATTTCTTCCTTTTTTATGATTGTCTTTGTTACCGTTTCTTTTTCTAACTTATCATTTTTCACCGTGACACTTTGTTTTGGTATCAGTGAATCCAAACCTTTTCCCAATCCCGATTTTTTTACTACCATTCTTCTTTTCCCCTATTTATTACTTCTTCCGCTAATAAGCGATAACATTCTGCTCCAGTTGACTTTTTATCGTACTTTGTAATAGGAAGTCCATAGCTTGGAGCTTCCGCCAGTCTTACGTTTCTTGGAATAATACTTTTATATACTTTTTGATTCAGATTATTTTTGACATTTTCAACCACCTGCAATGATAAATTTGTTCTGGCATCATACATGGTGAAAACCACACCCTCTATTTCCAGCTCCGGATTTAATCGATCCTTTACCAAATCTATAGTATGCATCAGCTGACTTAATCCTTCCAACGCATAATATTCACACTGAATGGGAACCAAAACAGTATCACCTGCACACATCGAATTGATCGTCAGCATATTCAATGAAGGCGGACAATCTATAATAACAAAATCATATTTATCCTTTACTTCATTCAGTGCCTTCTTCAGTAAAAATTCTTTTTCTTCTACACTGAGTAATTCTATTTCAGCACCCGCCAAACTTATATTTGATGAAATAATCGAAAGATTTTCAAAGATATCACTTTGCACACAATCCTGTGTTGAGCTTTCCCCTAAAAGCAATTGATATACTGTATTTTCCACCTCATCTTTTTCCACGCCAAGACCACTGGACGTGTTGCCCTGCGGATCCATATCTACAACAAGTACTTTCTTTCCAAGTTCAGCCAGGGAAGCAGACAGATTAATTGACGTTGTTGTCTTTCCAACGCCCCCCTTTTGATTTGCAATAACTATCGTCCTTCCCATTAATTACTTACTCCCTTCGTGACAGAAAAATGTTTTTTAATTATCTTATTTCAGTATACCACTATTTTTTTGTAAATACTATCATATAATGTTTCACGTGAAACATTCCTCTGTTTTACACAATTTTTTTTCTGTTTTTAACACTTTTCTATTTGTTCCGCACACTTCTTCATAATTCGCTTTATCTCTTTCAATTCATATTTACATTTGTTTCCGGCGCCAGCAGATAATGCAATACACATTTCTACTTTTTTGTAAATACTTTCGTATTCAGCCTTTGGAATAAAATAGG
>JAQVBK010000323.1 GCA_028690365.1 Candidatus Cloacimonadota bacterium | reverse complement strand
GCTTGACCTTAACAAGGGTATTTCCATAGAAAATAACTATCTCAACCTGCCGACTAAGATAACCTATGGTGACGGCAGACGGATAGAAATATTTTACAGCGCCGGAGGAGTTAAGTTGCGAAAGAATGTTTATGCTGCCAATGGTGATTTGACCGAAGCCAAAGATTACGTAGGTGGAATGGTGCTTAAGAAAAATGACATAGATGACCCGATTGCTCTTTTCTACCAGAGCCATGCTGCCGGCAGAGCCTATCTGACCGAACACAAAAAGCAAAAATAAAGATTTATCTAATCTTGAGCTTATTCTCTGCGTTTTCAACAATAGCTTATACAAAGTGCTATCTAAAAGTGAGATAGGTCTTTTAATTAGTCTAAAGACGAGTAGCTAATAATTTAAATTTGCAATAATGAAAATTGAAAAGTTAGCGAGTATTTCTTATCATTTTAATTAATTTTCTGTAAAAACTCTATTTTTAACTATATTTTACACCGTAATGACCTAAAGTCATACCTTTTGGTCATTATAGTATCATGTAGGAGAAAGAAATGTTTGAAAGAACACTAAAGAAAAAGATTGAAGACAGACTTCACAAAGGTAAAGCAATTATTGTTTTGGGCGCAAGACAGGTTGGCAAAACAACTTTGATAAAAGAAATCCTTAAGGGAAAGGAGTATCTATTCCTTGATGCAGATGATCCTACGGTCAGAAGTCTGTTAACAAATCCCAATACCGAACAAATCCGGACAATAATCGGTCATCACCTTATAGTTTTCCTTGATGAAGCTCAAAGAATACCGGGCATAGGGGTAACTTTAAAAATAATCACTGACCAACTGACAAATGTACAGCTTATAGCAAGTGGTTCATCATCTTTTGGTCTGAATAACGAGTTGAGTGAACCATTAACCGGCAGAAAAATCGAATATGAAATGTTCCCTCTCTCCTGGGAAG
Organism: Candidatus Cloacimonadota bacterium; assembly: GCA_028690365.1. Taxonomy (GTDB): domain Bacteria; phylum Cloacimonadota; class Cloacimonadia; order Cloacimonadales; family JAQVBK01; genus JAQVBK01. The sequence continues at coordinate 2,547 of JAQVBK010000323.1, read as the reverse complement.
AATATGAGGCTAAAATTGGGTTTCTTAAATCTGAACAGCAGTTAGAAAATCGTCTATTGTATGGTTTTTATCCCGATGTAATAAATAATCAGGGAAATGAGAGGGAAATTTTGAAGAATTTGGTAAACAGCTATTTATATAGAGATCTTTTGGCTTATTCGGATATCAGAAAACCAGAGGTTCTGGAAAAACTGATTCAAGCTCTGGCTTTACAAATGGGAAATGAAGTTAATTACAACGAATTATCCCAATTGATTGGAATAAACAAAATAACTGTTCAAAAATACATAGATATTCTGGAAATGAGTTATGTAGTTTTCAGGCTTAACAGTTTCAGTGGCAATCTAAGAAATGAAATCAAACAGAACAGAAAAATCTATTTCATGGATAACGGCATCAGAAATATGATAATTGGAAACTTTAATCCTTTAGACTTACGAACAGACAAAGGCGCACTGTGGGAGAACTTTTTGATTTCAGAGAGAGTAAAACAGAACATTTATAAGGATACTTTTTCAAAAATGTATTTTTGGAGAACTAAGCAACAACAAGAAATAGACCTGATTGAGGAACAGAACGGTGAAACAAGGGGTTATGAGTTCAAGTGGAAGTCCCGAAAAATAAGAATTCCCCTGAAATTCATTGAAGCATATAAATCCAAAGTATATCTGATAGAAAGAGACAACTTCAGAGATTTTGTTGGAATGAAGAACCAAATTTTGCCAATTTTACAGGCGAACAATGAAAGATAGATTTATTCGCCAGAGCCACGATGCCGGCAGAGCCTATCTGACCGATACCGGTTTTGATTATGTTTACGATTATAAAGATTTATCCCGTGAGATTTCTTTTTTATCTCACAGGGATGAATTTAATAGCCCGTATGTGTATGTGGGGAATATGCCTACATTGCGATTGATCCGGATGGAGCAAAAATCAAAGTTATTAATGAGAATAATGGATTTCATGCATACTCAACTAATGGTGGAATTGATGGGAATATGAAATATATTGGTGAAATTGTGTATGAAGATGTAGGTGCTTCAGCAGATGCACCTTGGTTTGACTATACTATTAGGCAATTTGGTGATATTTCTGAGAAAGCCACTAGACATTTAAGTTTGAATTCAGTTATCGAGTCTGATAAAGCAATTGATTCATACAAATACTTCAAAAACGTTGGTTCTTTAGTAACATCAGCAGCGTCTGATCTTTTAGGATTATCAGCAATAAAATCAGTGAAGAGTGTTGGTCAAATTTTATCTGCTGCAAATTTAAGCTTGGCAGTTTGTAATTCAACAGAACATAATGATGCCAAAAGAGCTGCATTTGAAATTGCAGAAGGATTACCTTTTTTTGCGGGAACATTACTCTCATATGGAGAAATCCTTTACGATGCTTTTAATGAGGAATGTAATGGCTATCAAAATGAAGGTCAAAGAATTGAGGGTTATCATGAATAAGATTGAGCATAGCAGTAAGAATTTTCTTAAAAGAAAGAAGACAGATTTGATTATAATTATTTCTTATTTAGGGTTGTCTATAATTTGGTTATTAATCTCTTATATGACTATAAGAAATACAAATACTGTTATTGCAGTTTTTTGTGGTTTAACTTTCCTACTTGGCTTAACTAATTTGATAAGAGGTAGCGGTTATGTGCAATTCGAGCACGTTGTTGGGAAGAAAATTTACATTGCTTCATTAATTGAAATAATGATAGGTTTAGTGCCACTTATGAAAATACTATTATAGTTTTAAATAATGATTTGAAATCTTAGTACAGCATTGCCTGTACTAATGTCAGACGGATAGAGATTTTTTATAGTGCCCCCTCTGTGCCAAAATGACACTGGACGCTTTTTAACTGACTTACCTACATTTTCTAACTAAGAGAGTTTATAAAAGCAAATAGAGTGGAATGTTGCAAAGTTATGCAGTAGATTTCAGGATTTCGACTCACATATTCTGTAGAAGATCAATATCTTCAATAGCCTTCATGGGAAATCTCGTTTCTGTTTTCGTTGTGATTGTGAAGATTGGGAGAGATTTTTCTTTCTTAATATTGTTATTATATTTTCAAATAACTAATTTTTGGATTATAATTACAGAACACAGTATTCAAAGAGGAGGATACATGAAGGTGAATAGTTTCAAACAACCAGTTCTTATAATTCGGTCATAATACATTTATTATCAGAATGAATGTTTACTCTCAAAAATCTCTTCCAATAATGGATTGCTCTCACAATTATCCTGAATCATGAAAATCAGGCTGTCATATGCTCTGGTCATACCCACATAGAGAAGTTTTGCAGCAGTTTGGTATTTCAGTTTTTCATCTAAGCATTTGAAGTTCAATAAATCTTTCTCTATATCCAGCAAAATAACTACCCGAAACTCCAGTCCTTTGGCAGAATGCAATGTCGAAATTTTCACCGACTCATGAAAATCATGATGATCGCTATTTCTGAGATATACGGCTGGAATATCAACTTCTTTCAGCTTGTCTACCAGATTAATTATCTTGGTAGAAGGACCGAAAAT
>JAQVBK010000322.1 GCA_028690365.1 Candidatus Cloacimonadota bacterium | reverse complement strand
CTCAAGGAGAAGAATGCTTGATGCACCTGCATCGCCTGCAATCTTTCCACCCTGGATTGAAGCACCAATAGCAACACATTCATCAGGGTTGATTCCTTTGAAAGGATCTTTGCCTGTAATTTTCTTAACTGCATCCTGAACTGCAGGAATTCTTGTTGAACCACCTACAAGGAGCACTTTGTCAAGATCGCCTGCTGCAAGACCTGCATCAGCCAGAGCATTCCTTACAGGACCTATAGTCTTGTCAACAAGGTCTGCTGTGAGTTCATCAAACTTTGCTCTAGTAAGAGTAACATCGAAATGTTTAGGTCCATCCTGATTCATTGTGATGAAAGGAAGGTTGATGTTTGAAGATGTCACTGATGAAAGTTCTTTTTTAGCTTTCTCAGCTGCTTCCTTCAATCTCTGCATAGCCATCTTATCTGATGAAAGATCCATTCCTTCAGCTCTTTTGAATTCACTTACAAGATAATTAATAACTCTGTTATCGAAGTCATCTCCGCCAAGTCTTGTATCACCATTTGTAGCAAGAACTTCAACAACCCCATCACCAATTTCAATTATTGAAACATCAAATGTACCACCACCACGGTCATAAACCATGATTTTCTGTTCTTTTTCGTTATCAAGACCATAAGCGAGTGCAGCGGCTGTGGGCTCGTTAATAATACGTTTTACATCAAGGCCTGCAATTTTACCTGCATCCTTTGTTGCCTGTCTCTGTGCATCTGAGAAATATGCAGGTACAGTAATAACTGCCTCTGATACTGTTTCACCAAGATAACTTTCAGCATCAGCCTTAAGCTTCTGAAGAATCATAGCTGAAATTTCCTGAGGTGAATAGTTTTTGTCATCAATTGTCACTTTAAAATTTTCACCCATGTGACGTTTAATTGAGCTAATTGTTCTGTCAGGGTTTGTGATTGACTGTCGTTTAGCAGAATCACCTACAAGACGTTCATTGCTCTTTGCAAAACCTACAACAGAAGGTGTAGTTCTTGCACCATCTGCGTTAACGATAACAACAGGCTGACCGCCTTCCATAACTGCTACACATGAATTTGTTGTACCAAGGTCAATACCAATAATTTTTCCCATAATAATTTCCTCCTGAATATCTACAATATTTGTTTTCTTTAATCAATTTAAATAATCAACTTTTTTCAATCAGTTAGCTACTTTAACCATACTGTGTCTGATTACTTTATCTTTATATTTATAACCCTTCATCATATCAATGATGACTTCATTGTCACCATAGGCTTCGTCGTCAACATGAGCGACAGCCGCATGAAGGTTTGGATCAAATTTTTCTCCGAGTGCCTTTATTTCCTCCACACCCATTGCTGTAAGTATTTCTTTAAGCTGCTTATCTGTCAATTTAACTCCCTTATAAAGAGGGTCACTCTCATCAACCTTTCCTTCGACTGATGATATTGCTCTTTCAAGGTTATCAAATATGGGGAGAAGTTTTTCAATTGTGTCTCTCACTCCATCATCATACATGCTTGTTTTTTCTTTTGCTGTACGCTTTCTAAAGTTATCAAACTCAGCAAGAGTTCTCTGACATTTGTCCTGCATATCCGCAAGCTTTATTCCAAGCTCTTCTATTTCTTTTTCATGTTTTGCATTTTTGTTTTTAAAGAATCCTTTTTTCTCAGCTTTTTCTTCCTCTTCGCGGCTTTCTGATTTATCATTTTCTGCTTCAGCCTCAACAACATCTTCTACAATGCCTTCAACCTGTTCTATCTGATCTTCCATTGTTTCCGTTGTTTCTGTTTTGTTATCCTCTTCATTTGTTTCTTTGTTTTTGTTCTCTTCACTACTCATCTAACTTATCCTTCCCTTCAATAGCGTTATTTTTTCTTTTGGCTATTGAGTTCATTACGCTCTCAATATTTTTAGCCATTCCGTTAAGAACAGATATAACCTGTGCATAATCCATTCTGGTCGGTCCGATAATTCCGATTGTGCCGTAAATATCGTTTCCAACTCTGTAACTTGTTTTTATTACACTGCAATTTTTCATTTCTTCAAGTTCATTTTCCTCTCCGATTGAAACATCAGTGCATCCATCAGTTCCTATTCCAATTATGTTAAGGAGTGCTTGTTTTTCTTCAAGTGTTTTAAATAAAGTTCTTGCAGTATCAATATCGCTAAACTCTGGGAAGGCGAGCATATTTTTCTCTCCACTTAAATGAACTTGAATACTTTCTGCTGATGTAATTGTTTTCCTAATATCTTTAAGAATTGGTGTAAGAAGCTCCTGATACTCCCTTGTAACAAGAAGTATATCTTTTATTACATCGTCAGTCATATCATCTCTTGTTTTTCCCTTAAGCAAATTGTTAACTGCATTGCTCATTTCATTGAGCTTGATTTCATCAACAGGTTCCTGCGTAGGAATTATATAATGCTTTATATGATTTTCTCCCGTTGCAACTACAAGCATTACGGAAATGTCATCCAACGGTAGAAGTCTTACTTGTTTGAGCATTGTCTTTCTAACAACAGGCTCGGAAATAAATGTAGTATAATTGGTTAATACAGACAACGCTTTTGCCGTTTCTTCCATAAGATAATCTATCTGATTTATATTTTTAGATATAATACCTTTAATATAATTAATATGATTCTGCTCATCGTCTTTAAAAGTATCCTCTTGAACGAGGCTGTCAACATAATATCTATATCCCTTATCGGAAGGTATACGACCAGCAGAAGCATGAGGCTGAACAATAAGTCCCATTTCCTCCAAGTCGCTCATTTCATTTCTTATGGTTGCCGAACTAACTCCAAGATTATACTTTTTGGCAATTGTTCGTGAGCCGACAGGTTCAGCAGTATCAATATAATCTTTAATTATAGCCTGAAGAATTTTTACTTTTCTTTCATTCAACTGCATTATTACCGACTCCCTTTTTGTTAGCACTCGTCAATCGTGAGTGCTAATCTTTAATACATAAAATAGCACCTTCCATAAAATATGTCAAGTGCTTTTTCAAAATATTTTATTAAGACTTTATAAATTTCTCAAATACCTGATTAGAAACATCAATTCCTCTTTCGCTAAGAAACAATCTGCCTTTTTGAAATTTGATAAGTTCTTCTTCTATTAACACTTTTAGTTCTTTCCCATACACATCATAAATATTATGAGAAAATCTGTTTTTAAAATCACTTTCAGAAATTCCTTCAGTCAATCTAAGACCCATAAACATAAATTCTTCTTGTTTTTCAATATCTGTAAGCTTTTCAACGTCAGTAATCAATTTTTTTATATTTCCTTTTGATTCAATATAATCATTAAAATCATACGTATTGTGAAATCTTTCTCCGCTTATATATGAATGAGCACCAAGCCCAAATCCTCTGTACTCCTCTGTGCGCCAATATACCTTGTTATGTTCACATTCGTATCCATTTTTTGCAAAATTACTTATCTCATATCTGCAATAATCGTTTTGTGCAAGCATTTCATTTACCATATAGTACATATTTCTGTCTAAAGCATCATCAGTTTCTT
>JAQVBK010000321.1 GCA_028690365.1 Candidatus Cloacimonadota bacterium | reverse complement strand
GGAATTGAAAATACCTTTATAGTTACCTCTGAGGGCGGGGAATGCATTACCGGGGATAATCCGGGCCTGATTCCTGTATATTGATTATTAAATGTGGATGAAAGCTGATGTTTAGTGAGTTAAGAGAAACCGATTGTGAGGAAGTATAGTTTTTAAGAACAAAATAGGATTGCTTTGATAGTTGCTATCTCCCTTTGCAGCTATCTATTCTTTTTTTAACACAGCAATAAAATCGTCTCATGCCTTATGTTTTAAGCCATTTTAGTAGATCTGTTTCCACAGCAGGGTTTATAATATATTTTGAGAACTTCCATTCTGCTTCGGAAATAATAATATCGTCTTCCCGTAACTTTTTTATATGCCAGTGAGTAGTACTTTTGTCTAAACTCAGCTTTTCTGAGATTTCCTTATTTGTAATCCCGGGATTTTCCAGAATATTAAGGAGTATCTGTTTTCTTGTACCGCCTTTGAGGTGTGCTATTATTGTTTTTTCGTTGTTTGTGAATGCATTGGAATTTTGAAAGGCTCTTGTGAACTTTCTTTCTTTAATTAAGGTCAACTTCTCTTCGGTTTTAAGTGTCTTGAGATGATACCTTACGCAACCCCGGGTAATTTTCAGTTCTTTTGATATTTCGGAGGGGGTACATCCCGGCTTCTTCAGTACATAATCGATAATTTTCTTTCTCTTATTACGTTTATTTAGATTTCTCATCTGGCCAAGGATTACCGGAGCCATTTTAAAAACAGAAACAAAAATGGCCAGGTATCCTATTATGTAAGCTATTTTGAATGACAGTGGAAACTCCCAGAAAGTAAGAGTCCTGTCCGCCCCGCTCATATCAACAGCATCACCCAATTTTTCTAGCTCTTCCTCGGGTGGGCAGGGACCAACAATATATCCTCCGGTATCTGCACTCACCGTATCTGCGACGGCAGTCAGGACAAGAATAAAAAGTAAGATCTTTTTCCACATACTGGCTCATAACTTGATTAACTCAGTTTATAAATTTATATCGTATAATCTTCTGTTCCGGTCACCCTGTACCCATATACTTCATACTTCCAGGTTCCTGCCTCAATTCCATTTGGATTTTGTATATAGAGATGAATCCTGCCATCAGTTGTGCCGTCTGCACTATCATAGTAGGTACCCAGCAATGCGCCACTCGGAGTATACACCTTAAGCCGGAGCGAATCAGTCGAATCTCCCCAGTTAAGATCCACAACTAGAAGATTTAGACCACTACTAACTGTTTTCTCATGCAAGTTCGTCTATCACTTATCAAGAGAGTTTACTTAATCTTTATGGCCAAATCATCCAACTATCAATCAAATAATTCTATAAACTTTTATCGATGTAGGAATAAAATAGGTTTTGGGATGAGCTCATACTATACAAAGTATAGTCTTTTTTGTCAGAAGGAAATTACTTTCATTTTGGACGGTTGTTTGTTCAGTGATTGATGTAAAATCCTTTTTTCATCAAAAAGAAATCCTGGCGTTTTTTAATCACCTAACATTTAGTTGAGACTCGAAAGGCAATAGGTTACCAATCTCCAGTGACTTGGAATTTTCAAACTGCATTATCTTTTCTTGAGCCTCCATCCACCACACAGGCAGGCCAGACTTCCCAACAATCTGAAGCCTGGAATAGAGTTATTTTTGCTCGATTCATTTCTACCTGAGCTACTCCCGCTACCAGATTCGGAATTATTATTTTTTGAATTATCAGATCCTTTTATATCTTCTTCAGGTGTCGACATAAAAATAACTGGAACATTAGTCACATTTTGTTTTCTTGCCTCTTGATCAATGATCTGGTAGATTTCTTCAGCAAGAAAAGTTTTTTCTTCAGGAGACAAAGTTTCGTTGATCTCTACTTCCAATCTAATTCCTGATGCGTATCTAATTACCTGACCTTGTTCTATATATGGAGTGATTTTTTCCTCGGTAGCATTAGCAATCTCAGATAGCTGATTCACCCAAGAAATTGTCTCATTCTTATCTTTTAACAGAGGAATATTCCCATAAGCTGCAATGGTTTTATGCACTGGCATGACCGTTTTTCGCTTCATAACTTCTTCAAGTGTATATATATCAGCTTCAGAAAGATTATCTGTACTTTCCCCAAACCAGTACCAGCGATTAATGCCTTCCAGGTAAATTACTTCCCTATAAGTTCCGTATCCGAATTCTACTGGAATATCCTGTATACCCATTTCTTCTGCAGAATTATCTATTAGAGAGTAGATCTCATCCATTAACTGCTCGTCAACATTGCCATACTTGAACAAAATCACAAAGTATCCCTTGGCATTAATTCCACATGACATTACCTCTCCATGAGGATACATGTATTCGGAGACAACAGTGTCTTTTATTTTATTACTAAGTTCTTCAAGAGTAGAGTTCCAGTTTTCTTTTTGAGTCTCAGTTTCCAGTACAGGAAGTTTTCCGTATCTTGTAATTACATTATTTCCTTGTGAATACGGACCAAAAAAGTAAGTATAATAGTCAAAATCTACATTACTTATTTCTGAATTTTCAGAATTATTACTTTCCGGCGAAAGTTGCACTGAATCATCAGCAGATGCAGGAAATATCAAGACCCCAAAAAATAGAAGTAACGTTATCAATAAAGTTTCAGATTTTTTCATCATACAACTGCTCCATGTTTAAATAACTACCGTCAAGATTTATCATTGTACAAAGGTCCGATTTAATAAGAAAATGAAAAATTCTATAAAATTGGCCATCAATTTTTAATTGATTAATGTTATTCCCAGGACGCTTTTAATGCACCTTATCTTTCTTTAGTTATTTCGGTGTACTACATCAAACGTATTCAGGTGCAAGAGATATAACCATTTATAGCACTGAAAATCAATCATGAAAACATCAACTCGGTGATAATTATTCAAATTTACATCCTGTTTAAATATTGCTCAATCTCTATGATCAGAATTTCAGAACCATTTTTCAACTGGAATACCGCGGACTATTTGAATAAATTTACCCTCAGTATTCAATAAATATTGAGGATTTTGTGCCTAGGAATGATGAAAAGGAAACTTCTATATTTAAAGGAAACTTCTATATTTCAGCTAGGGAACTGATTCAACTAGCAGAAAAAAATAGTTCCCACCTAAATAGTAATTTAAGAGAATTTTGCTCAATTTAATACAATCAAATTCATGGAGTAACAATACTTAGATCCAACGGGTTATCGGAACGCGCATCTATATTAATATATAATATATCTGTATCGCTCAAATTTGAGTAAACAGTTTCAGCTTTTGTAATATTGTTATCTAATGTAACTTCAATATATGTCCCTGTTATCAATCTAACCGGATATTGACTTTTTATTTTTTCTTCAGGGTCTAAAACATATGATTTATTAACTTGACTTTGTCACATTTCCTTTTCACGTCTACCGTGAAGTATAATTTATCCCATATAAATTTGGTTTAGTGAAACAAATAACAGATGACTTCATCAAGTCAAATAATATTTCTGTAAAAAAA
>JAQVBK010000320.1 GCA_028690365.1 Candidatus Cloacimonadota bacterium | reverse complement strand
AATGTTACTTCCAGCGGTGACATCCTCTCAAGAGAAATGGATGAAATAATTGATACAATAACTTCTGAGACAGGAATGGACAAACAAATTTATCAAGGTTTTAATATTGATGAAAATATGGGGAACAGAGTTTCTGTAACTGTTATCGCTACCGGACTCGAGAGTACATTAGACAAAGAATTAGCCCTGAATCCTGACATTCACCGAAAGAAAGATGAAGAGAATAAAGAACAGAAAGAATTAGAATTAGCAAAAGCCAGGATTGGACTTCATGATGATCTGAAGAGTCCAGCCCACAAACCACAGGAAGAACCAAAAAGTAAAATATTTGACTATAGTGACACCCCGATCTTCATTAAACAATACACAAATTGAAAATCTTGCTTAAGCTTGCGGAGGTAGAATGGAAGGCTTTGTTATAAATACACTTGTCATGGCTCTGTCAATTCTGATAGTCGGAAAATTAACCCGACTATATGAGCTGAATAACTTTTTGTCAGCTCTTTGGGTTGCTCTGATAATGGCTGTATTAAACTTTTTTCTGGCACCAATTCTCCACATTCTTGCTTTTCCAATCACAATAATAACTCTGGGAGTAGCGGCTCTTTTTGTTAACGGACTAATTTTAATAATTGCCGGTTCATTTGTCAGCAGCTTCAGAACAAAAGGTTGCCTTAATTCAACTTTAGGCTGGATACTTATTTCATTACTCAGTATTGTCCTAAGAAAATTATTAACATAATTTTTTGATTTTATGTGTCTATCATAATGAACGATAACGTTTTAGATAAACATGAACAGATTTGTCTTGACGTTTTAAACTGTTAAGAAGTTTTTGCAATAAAAAACTAGGAGATAAAGATGGCAAAGAATTTTAGAGGAAAACCTCTCAGAAGTGTACCGGCAAGAGCAAGAGGAAATTGTCCAGTATGCAATAGAACTGGTATCAAACTTCTTCACGAGATTAAATTATCAGATAAGACAATCAAAGTTTGTAAAAATTGCAGACATACTAGTCCCGAAAAATTGCAAGCTTAACTTTTTAAGGCCTACGCGGCCTTTTTTTTATTCATAATATATCAAACTCACTTATTATTGCTTTATGTCTGAATACATTCTCAGTAGTAATCTTCAAATCAGCTAATTCAATATTCTTTACATAAGGATCAAGTTTTGAGTTTATCATCATATAATCAATTCTGCGAGTAGGATATTCATTCGGACAAGTATAACCATCTTCAGTTGGTCTCATCTTTGACCATAAATCACTCATATCAGATGATAAAAAAAACGATAAACACTCATTTTCTGGAGTAAAATTGAATGTTCCGGTTAATAAATACTTTCTGGGATTGAGTGAGTTGATATAAGATATAGTTTCTTCCACATTGCTTTGTGCCTCATTATGATCAATAGTTAAATGTGTATTGAACACAGTTAAGCATTTCTTGCCATACTGAACAGTCCCATATTGCGTTATTCTTCTTTTAGTATCAATAGAATCCGGATTGAAAGATAGGCATCGGGTTCCAGTTTCGATGAAAGGGAAAATACTTATAATTGCAAGACCTTCCCAATTTGCAGAGCAACATATCTTATTTTTTGTCTGATCATCTCTACGGGAAAAGTAAACTGAAGGGTTGAAGATTAGTTGAGCATTCCTATACTTATCATCTCTTTTAGTTAACTCCTGTAACAGATACTCGGCAGTATTCAGATGATTCATTCTTGTCATTGGTAAGTCTGGTGCAAATCTCACATTCTGTAGAGCAATGATATCAATATTACTACTAATAATCAAAGTTAGAATTTTATCAGTATCGATATTCCAGGATATCCCATTTCCATATTCAGACAGATTAAGTGATAGAATTTTCATCTCTTCCTCAGGATTTGTTTAGAAATTTTTCTTAAATAATTGTTGCTTTTTTAAAACTATCAAACTCGAAAACATCATTCTTGCAATTACTATCGCCTACCGCTATCATTACTACAGCCTGTTCATTATCAGGTCTGGAAAGAATCTCATTGATATAGCTTCTACCGGTAAGATAACTCAAAGAAAAAGGTAATCCTGTTTGTTCTACATAAGCAAGCATCAAACCTGCCACCAAACCGGCTGCTTCTTCAACGAAAATATTCTTCTTCATTCCTTCAGGAGTAATCTCGTAATTTTTCTTGAAAACTACAATAATAAAGCTCTCATTTTCTTTTGTAAAATCTGTTTCATTAATAGCAGAAAAAAAGCTATCATGATTAAATGTATTTTCATTGATACTGACTTGTTTCAGTAAAGATTTCTTGATAAATGGATTCTTGATAATTACACAATGCCATGGTTGATTTTCTGATACCATATTTGTGAGGTTAGTAGACATAACTAATTTTCTTATCAGAACTTCATTCATAGTATTTTTTTCACAATTTTCCATAACTACTCTGTCAGTTTTCTTGTTCTCCAAATTTTCAGTTTCACGCATTAGCTAAATAAACTCCGTTTTTTGATTTTCTGGTTTCAATTCAATTTGTTAAATGTAAAGAAACTTTTGTTCCAATTCTTCGTTTTTGAAGCTTTTTTCGCTTTTTTTTTGATGTAGATATTTCATTGACACAAAATAGCCCGAAATTTCTTTTGCCCTGTATTAAATGACTCTAATGATAGAAATTATAATAACCCACAAAAAGGAAGGTAAAATGGAAAAGAAATTTAAGAAAGAGACTATGGACGGAAATACAGCAGCTGCTCATGTAGCTTATGCATTCAGTGATGTTGCAGCTATATATCCAATAACTCCGTCTTCTCCTATGGGTGAAATAACCGATGCCTGGTCAGCAAACAAAAAGAAAAACGTTTTCGGTGAGACTGTAGAAGTTGTCGAAATGCAGTCAGAAGCAGGTGCGGCAGGTGCTGTTCACGGGTCACTATCAGCCGGTGCTTTTACTACAACATTTACCGCTTCACAAGGTTTGATGCTAATGCTTCCCAATATGCATAAAATTGCAGGCGAAATGCTTCCTACAGTTTTTCACGTTTCTGCACGTTCCCTGGCTTGTCAGTCGTTATCCATCTTTGGTGATCATTCTGATGTTATGTCAGCCAGAAATACTGGATTTGCTTTAATAGCAGCAAATTCAATACAAGAGATCATGGATTTGGCTGTAGTGTCACATCTGGCCACTCTGGAAAGTAAGATACCTTTCCTCAATTTTTTTGATGGATTCAGAAATTCTCATGAAATACAGAAAATAGAACTTGTTGACTATGAAAGCCTTAGAAAACTTATTGATATGAAATTTGTAGAAGATTTCAGATCCAGAGCTTTGAATCCTGAAAATCCAAGATTAAAAGTAGGAGCTCAAAATCCTGACGTATATTTCCAGGGAAGAGAAACAGTTAATTCTTATTACGATAAAGCTCCTGAAATTATTCAAAAATACATGAATAAATACGCTGAATTGACAGGTCGAAAATATAACCTGTTTGATTACGTGGGTGCTCCTGATGCAGATAAAATAATAATCGCTATGGG
>JAQVBK010000319.1 GCA_028690365.1 Candidatus Cloacimonadota bacterium | reverse complement strand
TTGGAACTTGAAGAAGAGGCTGGAAAGAGGTTAGGGAAAACTATCCTTCCTTTTGGAATTAAAGGTGCATATGGTCTAGTGCAGGCTCTCCCAAGTCACTTTACTGATACAATTCCCCGAAAAGCTGTGGGGGTAAAACCCTATCTTCTGATGGATGAGTTTTTCATTTATTCTGAAAAGTGTTTATTTGACCCGGAAATGAACTGGGCGGTCTGGCTTCATAAGAGTTGATTGACAAAGTAAGGGAAGAAACATGGTAATTCTTGCAAAAAAAGATCCCAATGAAACTCTGCTGGAGCATACAGAAAACGCTCTTATGGTCTTCAAAAGTATAAAAGACGCTTACCCTGAAGTTCCTCAGATCTGCGGAGTTTCAGACTTCTGGGAACATCTTTTCTACTCTATTTTTTTCCACGATTTCGGGAAAGCTGCATCAGGATTTCAAAAATTTCTCTCCGGAGGGGAGAAATGGAAATACAGACATGAAATTCTCTCTGCCGGTTTTGTTTCCGGGCTTGAATACGAAAATCAGTTCAAAGATGCCGTTGCTATGGCAATAATTACTCATCATAAAGACATATTTTATTTGAGGGAAAAGTTTGGAACTTTTCCAAACCCTATGGGCAAAAAACGCTATTTTGAAAAGCTGCAAGAATTAATTTCTAACTTTGAAGAATTAAAGGAAATTCAACAAAAAATTCCCGAAATCAGCAAAAAGTATCTGGGTTTTGAATTAAATAAATTTAGAGAAATAAGGTCAATAGAGGAATTGGTTGATTCATATAAAGGTGCAGTACTACCATATAAAAACCAGTTTGAAGATAACGAATTAACAATTTTGCATGACAAATACGGGATATTCCTCAAAGGATTCCTAACAGCCTGTGACCATCTCGCATCAGGGGGAAAGTACAGCTTATTATGTGGAATTGAAGACATGAGAGCTGTATATAACTTTTCTGAACTTAGAAAAACACAGAGTCAAGCATCAGAAACAAAAGGTGATGCCTTTTTAATTGCACCAACTGGAACTGGGAAAACAGAAGCATCATTATTCTGGATTCATGCTAACCAGAACCTTTGCATGTCTAAAAGGGTCTTTTATTTGCTCCCTTACACTGCCAGCATCAATGCAATGTATAAAAGACTCCAGAAAGATTTTAAAGACCCTGAATTGATAGGTATTCAACATGGCAAAGCTATGTATTATCTGTACCGAAGCTTTGAAGATGAAGAAGATTACCTGATTGCAACTAAAAAAGCAAAGCAGGTAAAAAATCTTACTGATAAAATTTACAGACCTTATAAAATAGCAACTCCACATCAGATTCTTAAATCTATGTTTGGAATTAGAGGTTTTGAGCAGAATCTTGCAGAAATGTCAAATGCTCTTTTCATAATGGACGAAATTCACGCTTATGATGCGCATACAACTGCTCTGATCCTTGAAACATTGAAGATTTTGAAAGGGTATCAAGCCAATTTTTTGATTATGTCCGCTACTCTCCCTTCTTTTCTTAGAGAAATGTTCAAACGGGAACTAGGAATCACGACGGAAATTGCTTTTACAGAACTTGAACTAAATGAATTTACAAGACATGAGGTTTCTGTTCTTAAAGGAGGCATTTTAGATAATTTGGATCTCATTCAAAAAGAGCTCGATAATAACAAAAAGGTGCTTATTGTTTGTAACACTGTGTCTCAGGCCCAAAAGATCTATAAATCGCTCTCTCAAAAAGTATGTAACTCGGCATTAATTCACGGAAGATTTATCCTCAGAGACAGAGAGGAAATTGAATCAAAATTAGAGAATCTGAACCTTCTAGTTGGCACACAGGCAATTGAGGTCTCTCTTAATATTGATTACGATGTACTATTTTCAGAGCCAGCCCCCCTCGATGCCCTTATCCAGAGGTTTGGAAGGGTTAATCGAAAAGGATGGGAAAAAAAGGTAATCAAGCACGTATACATTTTTGAGCAAGGATCTGAAAAAGACAAATACGTTTACAAAAATCAGGAATTAGTCGCTAAAAGTCTGGAGCTGTTAGGTAAAGAGAATATTCTAAGAGAAAGTAGAATTCAAAAACTTGTGGACGAAGTTTATTCGAATGGATATCAGGGTTCAGATCTAGCATCTTTCGAAATGGTGAAAAAGACCTTTCCCAAATTTCATAGCAAAATTGTTCCTTTTATAAACGAAAGAGAAAATCAGGAAGAGTTTTATAACCTGTATCAATCCGTTGAGGTTGTTCCAATTCAGTTTAAACTTGAATATCTTGAGGAAATCGAAAATAAAAGGTATTTTGAAGCTATGAAATATATCGTCTCGATAAGTGTTGGTCAATACAAAAAACTAATGCACAACAACCAGCTAGAGATTGATTCTGACATGATATTTGCAAGTGTTGATTACAGCTCTAAACTGGGTCTATTATTGGATTCGGAGGAGTCTATTTTAGGTATTTTTACTAGTAAAGATCTGTCCTAATTTATTCGCGAGCAAAATCCACTAAAACAGGGATTGAAACAGCGGCCTAAAAACACCCCTGCATGATATGAGTTCGGATTCGAGAGCAAAAAACCTCTCAATCTGTGACAAAAAAGGTAAAATAAAAATGATTCTGTCCTGGACACACAGCTGAGAGTGCAAATCCCAGTGACTGAATTAAGGGTTGAATCAGGAAAAAATAAATATTAATTTATATAGTGTGGGCAATAACGAAATTAAAAAACACAGGGGTGTTATTCTGATTGCAAAAAGGATATTCTTCATTTTATTTACAGGAGCTCTTATACTTCAGGTTATTTCTGGCAGTACGACTGCTGCGACTTTTTATGATGATGAGCCTCTGGTGCCTCTGGAGAAGCACCAGGATCCTGCTCCTGAACCTACCCCCGAGCCAACTCCTGATCCAACTGATCCAACTGATCCAACAGATCCAACAGATCCAACAGATCCAACAGATCCAACAGATCCAACAGATCCGACAGATCCAACAGATCCAACAGATCCAACAGATCCAACAGATCCAACAGATCCAACAGATCCAACAGATCCAACAGATCCAACAGATCCGACAGATCCAACAGATCCAACAGATCCGACTGATCCAACCCCTGAGCCAACTCCTGAACCAACCCCAACACCAACCCCTGAGGAGTCCCCTGTAGCTCCCCCTGAGGACCGTGAAAGCAGCAGCAATAGCAGCAGTGGTGGTAGCGGCGGCGTGTCTCCTGAGCCTTCAAATAATGTTGAAGTAAGGGAGCTTTCAAATGTATTCATTACAAATGGCAAAGAGGTAAAGTTTGAATTTACAAAGGGTGCAACCTGTGTTGTGTATGTGGGCTTTGATTCGGTTGAAAACGTAGGCAAGACCACAACCATTGTTGAGCAATTAAAGGGCAAGTCCACGCTTGTATCAGACCTGCCTGATGGAGAGGTCTACAAATCCTTTAATGTGTGGGTAGGAACCGCCGGATATTCAACCTCAAAGAAAATAGAAAATCCTGTCCTGAGTTTCAGGGTAGAAAAGGCATGG
>JAQVBK010000318.1 GCA_028690365.1 Candidatus Cloacimonadota bacterium | reverse complement strand
TCAGAAATTGAGAAGAGCTTCGCTTTTTGAACAACCAATTCTCCTCATTGGAGAATCAGGGGTCGGAAAGGAACTGCTGGCAAGAGAAATTCATAAATCCAGCCCTAGAAAAGGGAAAGACTTTTTCCCTGTAAACTGTGCTAATTTCAGTAGAGAGCTTATTGCTTCCGAGCTATTCGGATACACGAAAGGCGCATTTACTGGAGCAGATCGGGATGAAAAAGGCATATTTGAAAAAGCAGAAGGCGGGATTGTATTCCTTGATGAGATCGGAGAATTAGACATCTCTCTACAGGCAAATCTCTTAAGAGTAATACAGGAAAATAAGATAAGAAAGGTAGGCGACAATAAAGAAATACCTGTAAATATTCAACTAATTTCTGCAACTAACAGAAATCTGCATCAGGAAGTTAATAATCATCGATTCAGAAAGGATTTACTGTATCGTTTAAATACTCTTACCTTCAATATTCCTCCTTTGCGGGAAAGAGTTGAAGATATTGAGCCTTTGGCTGAGTTCTTTATGGATAAATACAATAGGCTATTCACTGCCAAAGCAGATGATTATGTTATGAAAAAATTGGATAAGAGCGCTATTGATTATCTTAAAACTCTCAAATGGTCCGGGAATATCAGAGAACTTGAACAATTAATCCAGCGGGTAGCTATTTGGTGTGATAATAAATCTATATCAAAAAAAGATCTATCTGAATATCATGAGCCTGAACATAATGATGAGAATTCAATTGATCTTTCAGACGGATTAAACGCTTATTTAACGAATTTGGAGAAGGAAATCATCTCTTCATATTTAAAAAATCATAACTACAGACAAAACTTAGTTGCTGAAAAACTAAAAATAGGGAAAGATACCCTTAATAAAAAAATTAAAAGATTGGGAATAATTGTGAAAGAAGAATCTTTAAATGAGTAAGTACTTTGAAATCGTCTGAAAAAGAAAGGTCTGCTATTTTTTTAACCAATCTCAGATTCTTTATATAAAATTTCGGCTAAAACGTTGGCTGAATAATCTCTATACAGCTTATTGTCCGGTAAAAGATAATAATGGATGTTTCCTTTTTCCATAAAAACCAAACGAGAATAATCATTTTCTAACTTTTCTTTCAATTCGCTAAACCAGGTAGCTTTAATTCTATCTTTAGCGTAAAATGTTATTTTAAAATTATGCATTCTGGCAAAATTTATATCTCGTAAATAATCGTAATCCTCTTCAGTTGCTACTTTAGCCAACCTAACCTGCTTATTTCTGCTTTTCAGAAACAAGACAAATCTCTGTAAATCTTTCTCATTTAAATCATCATAGGAAACTATAAACTGATCTGCCAGATTAACTACTTCAATTCTGAATTCCCTGATTCTGGTATGTATTGATAAATTATATCCAAAATATTGTGTGAATCTATGAATTCTGTGCAGGAGAATACTCTGTGTACTTCCTGGGTTGATATTATATAACGGATCTCCACCGCCGGATACAGAAACGTAACCCGAAAAAAAACCTGATGATAACAAGCTGAATAAATATTCATAATCGAAAGTTTCCGGTGAACTGCTGTAGTTTTCAAGTCTATGTTTTTTCCAAATACAATAGCTGCATTTATAGGGACAACCGTAGTTAAGAATTATGGAAAGTCTGTTTCCATTCATGCTGAGGTCAGAATGAACCTTAGATGAATTACTTCCAGAAAATTTATTAACTACCATTGTTCCTCCTATTGTTCTTCTTTTCACTTGTAGACTATTGTCTAATCTTGAAGAGATGGTTCGATGAAAACAGGCGAGAACCACTGCATAGACACCTCCTCACAGATAAGTAGAAAAAACCGGCAAGGGCCGGAGCCTGATATTGAAGTTAAGGGTCGATAAGGATACTCGGGAGCGGGGCACAGGTTTAGAATTAAAATGGCATGTTACCTCCTTTACGTTAAGTCTGTTAATCGCTACCATAAGATCGTTGGCTCTTTTAATGAGTTACTGCTGTTTCTTTCATATATAAGAAAACAATAATGATGCCAATAGAAAGGTAAAATTGAAAAAGAAAATAGAAGAAGATATAAAAGACTGTTATACAATAAGTTTTGAAGATATGTGTCTAAGTTAAAAGTGAGAAGTTAGGAATAAAACAGATCATTGGGCTATATTAAAATATGATGCAATTCAATAAAATAGAAATGCATCAATGAAAATAGGTGTGAGAAAATTTCAATTACCGGATCTAATTCTACAGATTCTTTTGATACCATAAAATTATTCAGGGTGATTAGAATCTTGATTGCAGTAATTTTCATACTCAGATTTAGTTGCAATAACATCGACTTAGTTTGTGATCATATCCCGATAGGAATCGGGACACGACTAATGTACTCCATATAAATCAAGTCATACATGCATGGTCATTTGTAACATCTGGCAGTTCTCGAGTCATCCCGATAAATCGGGAGGAACATGAGTCGCTAATTGCGTGTTATGGACGCAGCTTCTATGTCAATCTGGAAAGATTGACTTACAACTGATATTTTCTCTTTCCAAGTTGGGGATTAATGGAGTGTCAATCTGGAAGATTGACCTACATCTACATGCATGGTCATTTGCCATTGACCTGCAATTACGGAAAGGACATGCAATCAATTCGTAACCATACCGTCAGCCAATCTCTGCATCTCAGCAATTAACAACTCCGTTAAAACATCGAAGTCGTTTGTCTACATGCAAAGGTCATTTGCAACAACATGACTCAACCCAAGAGAAAGTTTTTAATGTCGTAACTCCTTTACTGTAAAGGTCATTGTAATAACATCGACTTAGTTTGTGATCATATCCCGATAGGAATCGGGACACGACTAATGTACTCCATATAAATCAAGTCATACATGCATGGTCATTTGTAACATCTGGCAGTTCTCGAGTCATCCCGATAAATCGGGACGAGCATGAGTCGCTAATTACGATGTTATAGATGCAGCTTCTATGTCAATCCGGAAGATTGACCAACATAAGATATTTCTCGTTCCAAGTTGGGGATTAATGGAGTGTCAATCCGGAAGATTGACCTACATCTACATGCATGGTCATTTGCCATTGACGTGTAATTCCGGAAAGGACATCCAATCAAGTCGTAACCATACCGTCAGCTACTCTCCGCATCTCTGCTATTAACAACTCCGGTAAAATAACGAAGCCGTCTGTCTGCATGCATGGTCATTTGCCATTGACGTGTAATTCAGGGAAGGACATGCAATCAAGTCGTAACCATACCGTCAGCCAATCTCCGCATCTCTGCTATTAACAACCCCCGTAAAATAACGAAGTCGTCTGTCTGCATGCATGGGTCATTTGCCATTGACGTGTAATTCCGGAATAGGCATACAATCAAGTCGTATCCATACCGTCAGCTACTCTCTGATTGTCACCGGCAGTATAAATTGGTACAGAAACGGCAGTATAAATTGATACAAATTTAAACTTAAAAAAAGTGCTCTCAAAGAAAATGGAGGGCACATGAAGGGAGTAGAAATGTACCATAAGATTA
>JAQVBK010000050.1 GCA_028690365.1 Candidatus Cloacimonadota bacterium | reverse complement strand
TACTGCTATAAGCTGGTTGCCGTAGTTATAGTGGTAAGTAAGTTGATCAATCACAGCCTGACTATTGTTATGCAAACCGTTGCGTTTTAATGTTTTTATGATGCCGTTGAAGTCGTAATCAAGATTCTGAACTGTGTAGCGATCGGGATTGGAGTTGTAAGAATTACCTTCCGCATATCTCGCTTTTTTGAGCTGGTTGAGAGTATCATATTGGTAGCCATAGGTTTTCAAAGCTGAGTCATTGTGTTTCCAGCTCATGGCAGTAATGTTTCCGTTGTATTGTTCATCTGCATCGAGAGCGGTGAAATCGTCGGTGTAGTACAGTCTCATGGCAAATAAATCGGTTCCGATATTACCTATATCGTTCACATCTGTAAGCCAGCCACGGATGTTGTAGGTGTAGTCCACGGATTGAAGGAAATCTGTACGAACGGCAGATTGAGAGGGATTAACGGTGGCAATCTGTAAATCGGGAATAACAGCATGCAGGTCTTTTCTCACTAATTGACCCAGTTCATTATAAGTATTTTCGAAGAGTTGAACCACCTGACCATAGGTTACCTGATCATTCTTTATTATATCTATCTGCTGGAATGCTCTCATCAATCTGTCAGCATGGTCATAGCCAAATATTTTTGTAGTTTTGTAACAAACAGTGTTGCCCTGATAGTAATTGGAAACTGTGCGAAGAAGTTTGCCCGGGAAATCGTAGTAATTGGTGGAGATACTACGATTATTGAGGTGATCCACCGCCTGAGTCTGAATAACCCTGCCGTATCTGTCGTAGAAAGTGTAGGATTTTTGCCATTCAACTTGTACCGGATTGGCTGAGTATTGAATGTTTGGTCCGATGAGGATTTCGGCTTTGTGCATCAAGGTTGTATCAAAGCCCGGAGTAAGATGGATTTCATCTTCTTTGATATATAGGTGAGAAATAGCTGGTTTCGTATCAACACTACTACCGTTAGTAGATAAACTATCGTCGTTTTCATTGGTAATAACCTGGGAGTTGGTGACGGGATTGATTACTCTCTCTTTGGTTATAGTAGGTTTGCCATTAATGCGAGTGAAAGCTATGAGAAAAGGGTCATCATCGGTGAATATCTGAACCGATTCGTTAATTTCATAATCGTCGTAGTAATATACGGCAGTTACGATACAGTTTTCTTCTATATCCGGATAAGCATTATTTGTGTAGCCGTGAAAGATATCCCAGTCGTGCCCGGCTGAATAATCTCTGGTTTCATGAAGGGCAGCACCTCCACCACGCAAGTTTGCTATATCATTAGCAGCTTCTTCCTGAATATACCATGCGGGTAAATACTTGATCCCCTTAATTACCGGTCTGCCAAAAACATCATATTTCGTGAAATACCAGTTACCGTTCTGGCGTGATTTTGTATCGGAGGAGAGAATTACCCGTCCGAAGTCATCATAGACATATTCTATCCTACCGGCTTCGGGTAGATACTTCTTAATGAGTCTATTTTCTGAATCGTAGACAAATTTTGTTAGATAATTGTCTTTATGTACATTGTAAGCTTCGATACCTTCAGTTGTTAAAATATCTACCAGTTCCGGTGGAATTAGGCAGACAAGATTACCTTCCCTGTCATAAACATAGTAGGTTCTCACTATCTGATTACCGGATAAGGTTTCTTTCATAATAGTATTATCTGAGCTATCCATAAACTCTCTTGCGACATTACCGTTTTCATCTCTAGTTTCGAGTACGATTAGTTTATCACTTTCGTAATAGTTATTAGGATCTACAAAACCATCCACATTAAAAATCAATACTTCATTTACATTATTAGTTCTATCATTAAAGCGTAGAGAATGGTTATCATTTCTGTTTCCGGTAGGTGCCCATTTTTCTCCCTGAGCAAATGTTTCCAGAACTTTATTGCGAGGTGACTGTTCAACAACTGTTTCACTGAATGGTCTGTTGGTCATTGTAATATCAGGATAATCCGGATTCAGGTAAAAATTAGTAATCTCACTCAGCTTGTCCGATACATACCAATCGGTCCCCGTATCTTTTATAAAGGGTAGATAGTCTTTACTCTCAATTCCCCTTTCATCATATTCGTGAATAGATACTATATCCAGACCAGCTGGAGAAGCGCCTATTGCTATACTTTGATCAGCTCTGCCCATAGCATCTGTAAACGATATTGCTTCAGCTTTACTAGCTGAGGACACCTGGTTCATATTGTGGATTTGGGTTTTAAATGATTTGGAATAAATGAAGTTTTGCCTTAAGTACAAAGGCAATGCTGTGCCTATAAATAATTTTGAGTAACCATATTCTTCGTAACCATATTCTTCGTTCCCTTCAAAAAGTTGAAACTCAAGTAAATAGTATTCAGTTTCATCATAAATTTCAACATCATATGAACCACTGAGATCTAAACATCTTACAGTTACTGAGTTATTGTCGCAAATTGATTGGTTTTCAAGGCTAGTAAAATTATAGTCCATTACAAAACCCATACCATAATAAAACCTGAAATAAAACTGACCGGTTGAAGAACTAACTATTTGATCAAATTGAATTGTACAATTAGATAAATCTAAGATATTGTTTTCAGTATAATTGATTCTAGTAGCTGTAAATCCAAAGCAATGTGATAGACTTAAAACTGACATAATCAATATGAGAGAGAAGGTATAATTTCTATTCATTTAATCCCCCCTTATTCAGCATCTCTGGCATAGTTGTATTCATGAATACTTAAGATACTTCTGTCCTGATCTCTTACAACAGTTAATCGTCCTGCCTGATCATACTCGAAATAGGTAGTAATGCTATTATCATCTGTAATCGACATGAGTTTATCTGTGAGAGGATGGTATACATAAGTTGACATTCTAGCGTTCTCAGGGTATATTCTTACGTCATCCACTACTCCAGACAAAAGAGTTCCGTCTTGAGAAAAAACCAGCGTCTCTCCGGGATCAAGTTTTTCTACAATGAATCTAAAATTACTAGGACTGTTCATACCAGCGGGTTTATACCAATAAGTTGCCTTATATTTACTAACTGAATCATCTTCAGGAGCAGTTATAGCACCTGCCTGTAAAACGCCATTATTAACGTTCGAAAAACCTACTCCTGTCTTGACATTATTGCTTAACTCATAAAGTGCATCGGTATTATAATTAGTCGGAGAGTTTATTTGCTCAAAGTCAAAATATCTAACCTGCTCATATCTGGCATTGCTGACAATGGCAATGGGTAAAGCATCGTCACTGTTGTACAATGCACAAGTATATGTATCATCAATATTTTTCTCTTCTAAGGGATGATTATATCTGTCATATCTTTCAATGTTTGAGGTTCTTTTCCATAATTTCTTATCAGTATTGCTATAAACAAAATTCCCGGGATCTCCACTCCACCCATTAAAATCCTCGTATTCATTTGCGTTTGCGATAAATTTATACGAGTCATTCATACGCATTATCGATAGTTCTTCTTCTGATAAATTACCATCTGAGTTAATATCAAACTGATTTGACCAGGTTTGTACTCCTGAAGCCATCAAATAATCATTCTTGTTGTTAGCATCAAAGGTAGAAAAAACATAATCACCGAGGTTTTGCTCAGGGTCTGATTTTGGCGGCAATTTAAAACCTTTTGTCTGAGCTGTTTGAGAAAGCATATTTTTTTGGGTCATAATTGCTGAATAATCACCTATCCAGTAAGCAGGTGTCTTTTCATCCACAATGACTTCATTCTTTGAATTTGAGGTTACAGACATGATTACATTTCCTGTATAAGCGTCATAACCAATGTTGTTGGTCTCGGTGGAATAAGTAGAAATTAAGTCATTGTTTTCATCATAAAAATAAGTCTCTGAAACATTTCCAACCAAGAATACATTCTCTTTATTATGAAGTATTGATTTTGTGACTACTTCATCTCCATTCTCTGTTTCAACCGTATTTTTTGATACATACATTTGTTGAGAATAACCCAATTTTGCATTTAGGCTACATGGATAAGTATAACTCTTATCATAGATATTTCTATTGAATGCTGATTGTGAATAGATATCTTGTAGATTAGTTAATGATGAACTAAAGTTGTATAAATAGCTGTTTTTCAATTGAATGACATATTCATCATTTTCCAAGTATTTATATATTGATACCGTTTTTGGACTCCCTATTATTCCAGAGTAATCATTAATAAGAACTTCAGTATCTGTTTCTGATACTGATAAATTGTAATCCTCTGAAGTTATAAATGTATGAACTGTTTTACCTTTAGGAGTCTCGTTGGTAAATGAGTTATAATTGGTTACCGTTACTGACTCATACCCTACACATGGAGAAGGACCTAGAAGATTGTATCCTTCATTTATTAAGTAGTTATCTCCAATTGTATTGCATACTTTTTTAAAATCTATATGTAGGTCATTATTTAACTTAAAATTGTTTGAATATTCGTTAGGTAATATAGTTAATATGCCACTACCATAATCAAATTGCGTTCTCTTTTGTATGTTTTTGTCCTCAATACATATACTTGCAACCCTACTCCCTCCCATATATACATAATCATCTTCATACTCAAGAAGAAAATATTTAAGAACACTCTTTGTTGTATACACTCCATTAGCAAAAACAAAATCTGTTAATTGTTCATCTAATACAATTGAATTATTTGTTATTTGTACATTAACTAAACGGGGTAAAGTAGATGTAGAAACAAATTCATCTCGGATTCTTATACCAATTTTACACGTGTCGTCTATGAAATTATCATTATGATCTCTCTCCCAAACCAAACCGGGAGGAACATAATCATAAGGACAAAAACTATTACCTAGTCTAATAAATCTGAATCCGTTAACGAAGTATATAATTTCAGATACAGGTACATTTACATTTATTGACAAAAAATTCTCAAAATCATTAAATGAAAAGTCTGTTTCATCAACTTCTATCCTTATAATGTCTCCCTCGAATACTTCATTGCAAATTACACTGTATGTCTCTTGCCACACATAAACAGGAGGACCATAACATTCGTCAAAAGCTGAATCATAATAGTAGTCTTCAAGAATCGCATTATATAAGCCTGTATTAAATCTTGAAGTTACAAAGAATTTCCTATTTTTTGACAAGTAGGACGATATATTAGTCATATCATCTGTATTATAAGAAATAATCTTTAAATCACCATCGCGATTAGGGGATATTTCATATTCATTTTGTAAACTACTGGCAAATATTAGATTCTCATTGTCTGCAATCTTATGTACCACATCGCTTTCATATCCTATGGTTATGTCACTTCCCAAAGCTGTACTTATCTTCTTTAATTTCCACATGCCTGCATCCTGATTTGCTATTAGCTCATCTTGAGAATTATAATGAGATTCACTCGTACCTACAGAAGTATATCCATTCCATAAATCCCATTTATATTGCCCCCAACTTTCTGAATTATTATATGAGAAATTGGTTGAAGGTAATGCCTGAGTATTTTCTAAATATCCCAATCTTGTTGCAGAAACTAAAGTTAGTTTGCCATCTCCGTAAAATCCTGTATCGCCATAAGTATTATTTTCATTACTATCAGAGTTTTCTGCCCCTTTCATTAGCGAATAGTCATAATCAAAAACAATAGCTTCCATAGGTAAGCAATCACTACTAAAAGTACTAACATAGTCTGTTTTTTTCTCATCATTCAATATCTTTTTCTTTACTTCGATTTTATCCAGTTTTTTCGCGAAATCTGCTGAACTGTTATCAGTAATTACATCCATACTTATACTTACGATACTTCCACGACAACAAGCTACATATCCGTTCCAAAGTGCGTTATGGCCTTCTCCAGGATACCAAAGATCTGTATTGAAAGTCCATAAATTATCATTGTCATCTAAATCAGGAATATCTGCAATGCTCATATTCACAGAATAAGTATCTTGTCCATCATCTGAATCTACATCAGAGAAAAGCCAAGTACCACTTGGTTGGCAAATCAGTAAATTGGGATTACCATAAAAAGCTTTTAGTGTAATATTGAAATCATTTTGACCCACCTTATCGATTAAATCCTGTTTATCAAAATTAAAGGACACAATTGCCTTTGCAATTGTGTGTTCGTCACTCTGTATCCATTGTTCAAAATTTGTTGTTACTGTTCTATAAAATAATTCTGAATCAGCCGATTTATTATCACTTCTAAAACTAGTATTGAATTGTGCTAAATGTGTTGCAGTTTCAATAGATTTGAGATAAACATTCTGTTTCAATCCCAATGAATATGTATCCGTATCATCAGGAGTATTTGTCCACGTACCTTTTTTGAATGGTGTTCTCCATGTAACAGGATTCTCGTTTATTTCATATGAGAATTTTACCCAAAATCCCCAATCATCACTCGAGAATCCATTGGGGATATTATTTACACTTCTATCAACATAATCTGGACCTTTTATTGCTGTTAATAACCATGAAGTAGCATAAGGAGAGCTTCTAAATGCTTCATTTTTTAAACCATCTTTTTCTGATTTTGTGTATTCAAAATAGCTAAAAACAGGTCTAAAGAATTCATATATTCTACCATCTACTTCAGTAACTCTAAAACCCATAATTAAACCGGATTCTAAATCTATTGCTGGTTCAATTTTCTTGCTGCCATAATTATTTCTGTTATCTGTACACTGATCAATTCCTAACTCGCTAGAACCCATAGGAATAAAATTCCTTCCTGTATCATTAGTAAATCTGAATTTTACATTTGCCCCAGTATTGCCACCAAACTCAAGTGTATTAAAATTACCTTGTTCTTGATCACTATTATCTATCATTTCATATGGTTTATCTACATAAGGAGAGAAAATTCCACCTAATCCTTGAGCAGAGACTGAATAAACATCGGTAGAAGAAACCAAGTTATCATTCATTACATTCCGTTCAAATTTTGCTACATCGTAAAGTTCCCAACCATTTCTATCTGTTCCGTTTATATGAAATAAATCAATCTCCTCTATATCTAAGTAGTTTTCTACATCATTAATAATATTTCCGTTTTCTTCACTCCAAAGCTGATCAATGGTATATGTAGGGTTTTCTGAAGAAAGCAAAAAACTCAATTGATGAAGAAATCCATAAGATCTGTCTATGTGTTTTTCTCTTAACCACCAATCTATTTCATGAAATCCCAAAGAAATTCCAAGTTCTGGACGTCCTATAAAAATTCCAATTGGAATATATGCTGACCCGCCAGTTACGGTCGTAGATCCTTCCCCTGAGATAAATGTGTTACTGCTAAAACCTGTACCTAGCATTGTACCATTTGCTCCACCGCCACTAAATGAATAACTACAACCCAACAGATTTAACGAATTAGCTCCTACATGTTTGCCTTTTTCATCATAAATCCCTTTGCTATATGAAACTCCTCCTTTGACCGAATAATTAGGCTTTTGGGATGAATGAATTGAGGCCTGTAATCCAATTGAAGTCCCAATCCCTGCTTTATTTAAAGTAGACAGACCTACATAAGTCGATAAGCCAATTCCGGAAGTTCCAATCTCCAACGAAAGATCCAAATTTAATGGGCTGTTTTTATTCGCTTTTTCTACTTGTGAAGCAGCATTTGCAACTGCTTCGTTTTGAGTTAATGCCCTGATTAACCCTACTAAGCTTAAAGAAGCGTTAACTCCCACTCCACTAAAAGTATTATAATCAATTGACATACCTACAGGTCCCCAATAGACTCCTAGCGATAATCCCCATCCATCTTTGTGCATTTCGTAATTAGACTCCATAAAACCGTTGTAATAATCATCCGGATATCCTGATACAAATCTGTTTATCGCACCGGGATTGAGTGTCCATCCCAGTCCAACCCAGGTGGCTTCAGTGTTTGGGCCTATACCGGCATGATAACTCATATTTATT
The DNA here is from genome assembly GCA_028690365.1 of Candidatus Cloacimonadota bacterium. GTDB lineage: Bacteria > Cloacimonadota > Cloacimonadia > Cloacimonadales > JAQVBK01 > JAQVBK01. The sequence goes on along the minus strand of JAQVBK010000050.1, from coordinate 8,792 downwards.
GGCCAGTTTCCTTCCGGTCCCGGCACTTCTAATAAGGGTAAATTATAACTGAAGTTTCCGGTATATAGATTTACCATGTCAGTTGTATCAACTGGTTCAAATTGTGCTGCTTCGGGCTGGGCAGGTCCTTCTGCCGCAAACAGCTTCTCCACAGGTAAAACCTGCATAATTAAGAATGTACTAATTAAAATCGATAAAATCTTTTTCACATTACCTCCGGGTATTGTAATTTATATTTTGTTTTTAATATATCATTTATTTTCAGGCGAATCTTGCCGGTTTTCAGTCCGAATTCTTCAATACCAAACCAGATGTCTCCCCATTTGTCGAGTATTAGCTGTTTTTGAAACTCCCGGGGAAAAACAAGTAAGAAACTGCGTTCTTTAGTCATACCATAGGTATTATCCATTTGGTACAGACCCAGGGGAATTCTCCCTATCTTATCGTGATAGAGGTAAATATATTCCTTCAGACCAAAACTTAGTTTATTAAACCATTGCTGGTAATTTTCATAACCCTGAGTCATCGCATGGTATAGCAGGTCTTTACTGGTATCCTCATAGCCAATGGTGAGGGTGAAATAAATTGAATTGTCGTATATTTTTTTCTCAGTAGCAATCTTTTCTTTAATTCCGGCAATCTTTTTGTTTATCATCACCGTTGTTTGGGTGGAGTCGCTGCGAAGGGCGGAGAGTTCTTCTTCATATAATTTGTATATATTCAGCATAACTGCATCAGCAGGAAGATAACAAAGGTCAAAAACAACTTCTCTTTGGGTGGTAGTTATTCTGAAGGGGGAATCTTTTCCTTTGGCGTAGAGTTCAAACTCCTGTAAGTTTGTAAAAATCGGGGGAAGTAATTGGTTTTTGATGTTATCAAATTTTCCGCAGGATATCAGCAAAAGCATACTCACTAAGGTGAGTATAGCGTTATTTAGTTCTCTTTTGTAACGCAAAGAAAAAGCCATTTTCTATTTATCAGATAAAGAGTTTGCGTATTCTAAAAAATCTGTAGTAATGTCTGCTTTTATGTTGCCGTACAGCACATTGCCGCCTGCCAGAGTTCCCAGGATCAGGTCATAGCCTTTCAGCTTGCCATAATCCTCGATAATCAGGTTTAACTCATCTATAACAGGTTGTAGAAGTTCTTGTTCTCTTTTGGCAGCTTTATCTTCAATAGCTCTGCGGTAACGGTAATACTCTTCTTGTTTCTTTTCGTTTTGTTTCTGTGCTTCAGCCAGTTTTTCTTTACTCCAGGAAGCGCCTTGTTCCACCATTTCTGAGTTCAGTTGAGTAAGTTCACTTTCCAGGGTTTGGATGTTGGCTTGCCATTGGCTGGATTCTTCGTTCAGTTTTTGTTTAATTGTAACTATTTTCCTATACTTACTCATTAAGACAGTGGTGTCGATAAAGACGACTTTTGATTGTTTGGAAATGAGCTGAATTGTGATAATAAAATTAGTAAGAACAATGATTGAGACGATAATAAGTAAAACAACTTTGGAAGATTTCATGCTATTCTCCTGATAAAAATAAAAAATTTATTGTAAAAAATTATTTGACAACAAACAAGTCAAGTTTTTTTTTGCAAAAAAAATCGGAGGATTACTAAAATGAAGAGAGTATTATTATTGTTCTTATTATTGTTTTCCGTGCTTTATGCACAAGAAGTTTATGAACTTGACGGAAAAGTTGGCATTAAGGTGCCGGATCCTCAGTTTGAATTGTCGGTTAAAGGCAGTATTCAGGCAATTAATCCGGATAATCTGGAAGAATATTCGCTCACTAATGCCTTTAGGACCAGATTTGTTTGGACAACTAATGGTTTGAACGGTGAATTAAGGAGTTGTGGCATTTTCCGTGGTTATGGAGATACTAACAATCGTATAGAAATAAGATTATGGGATGAAGATGCGATTGGTCCTATTGAAAAGGCAACTTTTGAAGAAAATTTTACAAAAATATTTACCGACATGTATATTGAAAGATATCTGGGAATTGGAGTAGAAAATCCCACAAATCGTTTGGCTGTAGATGGATTAACAACTGCCGTTAATATTTATGCCGGTATCAGTGATTCTTCTGAGTTGCAGCAAAATATAAGTACTGATTTTAGCTTTGTTTCTCTGGAAAAGAGTTATTTCAATAGCAGCTTACTTATAGGGTCAACTGATTTACCGGAGTCTAATCCACTACTCTATGTAGCTGGAGATACGCAGATAGATTCAAATCTACGAGTAAATAATAGAACGATTGTGGATCAATTGTATACCGGAGTCGACTCTCCAGATCTCGAGCCTAGTTATACTACGAGTTTTGGCATCATCTCTTTAAAGAAGAATTATTTTCAGAACAGTTTGCTTATAGGAGCTACTGATTTACCGGAGTCTAATCCATTACTCTATGTGGCTGGAGATACACAGATAGATTCAAATCTACGAGTAAATAATAGAACGATTGTAGATCAATTGTATACCGGAGTCGACTTTGAAAATATTTCACATTATCCGGATTTTAGCATTATTTCTTACAAAAAGAATTATTTTCAGAACAGTTTGCTTATAGGAGCTACTGATTTACCAGAGTCTAATCCACTACTATATGTTGCGGGAAAATCTCAGTTTGATAACCAAGTGGTAATTGGAACAAGCGTTACTCCTAATACTCCATCTGATTGTAAACTCGCCGTAGCCGGAAAAATCTATTCCGAAGGGGTCGTTGTGAGATCTTTTGTTAATTGGCCTGATTATGTTTTTGAAGAGGACTACAATTTATCTTCTCTGGAAGAGGTAGAAAACTTTGTAAAAGCAAATAAACACCTTCCCGGAGTTCCCTCAGCAAGAGAAATTGAAGAGGGTAATTTGAGTTTGGGTGAAATGCAGGCAAGTCTCATGAAAAAAGTAGAGGAGTTAACCCTATATCTGATAGAACTGAGAAAACAAAACAGTGAATTAAAGACCAGATTGGATGATTTAGAAAACAAATAATTGCAAAATAATGAACGAAAAAAATATAAGGGAGTATTATAATAGTATACTCCCATTTCCAGTTCAACTACCTGTTTTGAATACTGCTCTTTTTCTAGAATCAATTCTCAAAAATGCAATAAATTTGAAAGCCAGTGACATCCATTTCGAACCGCAAGACAACAGATTTCGGATCAGATTCAGATTAGATGGTATTTTAATTGAAGTGGTTTCTCTGCATTTAAACAGAAAGGAAGAAATAATATCACGAATAAAGGTTTTGTCTGATCTGGATATAGCCGAAAAGCGGAAACCGCAGGATGGCAAATTTGTTTATTCAGGTGAACTGGGGAATGCTGATATCAGAGTCTCAACCTTAAACACGACCTTGGGTGAAAAAGTTGTACTTAGAGTCTTGGTACGAGATCAGTACAATCTGGATTTGGAAAGTCTTGGCTACTCAATTGAAGCAGCCGAGAAAATCAGGAAAGCCATGTCTACCCTGAATGGTATGATTTTGGTAACTGGTCCTACCGGTAGCGGCAAATCAACCACCATATTTTCTGCACTGCAGGAGATCAATAAAGAGAAGCACAATATAACTACTATAGAAGATCCGGTGGAATATCGAATAAAGGGAATCAATCAAACCCAAATTGTGGAAGAGATTGGACTAGATTTTCCCAGAGTTTTGCGTTCTATCTTGCGTCAAGATCCAGATATAATCATGGTGGGAGAAATAAGAGATGAAGAGACAGCAAAAACTGCCATCCGATCTGCTCTTACCGGACATCTTGTTTTCTCAACTTTGCACACAAATGATGCTGTATCAACTTTGACCAGGTTGAATGATATAGGGGTTCCCTCGTACCTCATTGTCTCATCCGTAAAAATTATCATAGCACAAAGACTGGTCAGAATTATCTGTCCTCATTGTAGAACCAAAAGAAAAAAAGAAGATGTCCTATATCCTTTCAAAGGAATTACTGAATTTTATTACGGGAAAGGATGCCATGAATGTAAAGGGTTGGGCTATAAGGGGAGAACAGCAATTTATGAGATTCTGGAAGTCAATAACAGAATAGCTGAGCTATTTATGAAACAGGCAGCAACCGAAGAAATCTACCAAACTGCAGCAGAGAACGGAATGATCTCATTGAGTAATTGTGCTGTACAGAAAATAAACCAGGGCATAACAACAGTTGAAGAGGTAATTGAAAAGGTGATTTTATGAGAAAACTATCAAAATTTGTTCTTATAGCACTCTGTTTTTGTTATATGCATATGCTGTATTCTGAGCAAAAAAAACCTGATTTAGAAAAGTTTAAGAAGAAAGTTGCAAAATCTGATAGCCTAAAAGTTGACGATGAGGATGATTTAAACAAATTTATCTTAAAAAATCGAGAATTAAAATTGAGGCAAAAGGCAATAAGAGATTCAATTGCCAAAATGAAGAAAAAGTCTGTGAAAGATTCTTTATTCCATACTGATCAATCATTTTTCGATTCTGATTCAGTTTATAGTGATTCACTTAGAATCAATCTATCAAAGAGTAAAACAATAAATCAACCTTCTGCTTCTTTTGATATTAATTCAGTTAATAATGATTCTCTCCGAATAAATTTAAATGACAGAGAAAAAAAAGAAACAACAAATATTTCGTGGAAAGACAGCCTTATATATGAAGAGTTATCGCTTATTCCCGAAACTATTATTACCCAGATAAATGTAAAAAATGCTGATCTTAAAGATTTGCTTAGAGGGTTGTCCTATGAATACAAATTAAACCTGGTTGTTGATAATGAAATTGTCAAATCAGTAACACTCAGTTTACATAATGTAAAGGTTATAGACTTTCTTTTCTATATATGTGACGAATTCAAATTAAAAATAAAACAACATGGTAGTGTTTTAAAAATTATACCGATAGCTGAACCATCTAAAAATATTGTTAATATACGGAACAATCAATTATTCATTGATGTAAATAATATTGCAATTAATGATTTCATAAATCTTTTTTCCGAAAAGACCAACAGAAATGTAATTCTGAATAGAGCAATAAACATTTCTCTTTCAGGTAGGGTAACAAATCTGGATATGGAAAAGGGGTTAAGAGTCTTTTTGGAGAGTAACGGTTTAATGCTGTTTGTAAAAGATGATATTTTCTACGTGGATAAAAAGATATCTTCCGGTGACATGAAAGGAGATTTCGGTTCGCAAGGCAGCTCCTGGATAAATGTAAGGGATAGTTTGATTAGTTTCGATCTGATCAATGTTCCCATAATAAATGTGATCAATGAAATAATCCATCAATCCGGAAATAATCTGATAACTTACGGAGCCCCCGCTGGGAGTATTTCCGCTAAAGTAAGCAATATTACTATTGATCAGGCATTAAACTATCTTCTCAAAGGGAATGAGTTCACTTACCGCAAGGAGAATAAAATCTATATCCTGGGCAATAAAAACATTAATGGAATCATTACTACCAGATTATTCAAATTGAAGCACATCAAAGTTGATGGTATTGAAACAATGCTTCCCGATTTCATAAAAAAAGGGGTAACGGTTAACGTAATTAAAGAACAAAACGGCATCCTGGTTGTTGGCACCAATGATATCATTGCTGAAATTGAAGGTTTCTTAACTCAAATTGATCAGCCCACTCCACAGATATTGATTGAAGCATTGGTTGTTGATTACAATCTGAATAGCTTAAAAGATATTGGTGTAAGAATGGGAACTAAGTATTCTTCCAGTGATTCAACCTCTTGGATTAACCATTCTTTTCTTGATGTTGGCATCAATAGTGATGGCAAATTCTACACACAGCAAGATGCCCCATCTCTGAATAAAAGTCTGGATAAAATTACCGATTGGATGGGAGTAAAAAAAATAGGTAATCTTCCTGAGCAGTTCTATGTTCAGCTTCAAGCTCTGGAACAGGAAGGAAAAGCCAACATTAAATCTAAACCACAGATTGCCACCCTCAATGGACATACGGCAAAAATCAGTATAGGAACTACTCAATACTATATACTTAAATCAACAACTCCAATAAAATCTACTACCGATGTAGTGACACAAGAGACTGAACGTTTTGAAAAAGTAGAAGCCAATGTCACCCTTTCTATTACCCCCTGGGTTAGTAGTTCGGGAGAGGTAACAGTAGAAGTCAAACCGGAATTCCTCACCCCAGTGGGAAATTTTGATTCAAAAACTCCTCCCACCATCAACAGCAGAATTCTGGAGTCAACTGTAAGATTAAAGGACGGGGAAACTATCATTCTGGGCGGATTAATTGAAGAAAAAGATAATAAAATTATCCGCAAAGTTCCGATTCTGGGAGATATTCCACTACTGGGGAAACTATTCAGAACAAACTATACTAACAAGAGTAAAACTGAACTTATGATATATGTTACGCCGCATGTATTTTATGGCGACGAGCAGGAGCCAATCAAATGGAAAGAGTTGAGTGAAAAATATCCCTATGATAATTAACATTCCATATCTCTCAGAAAGGACTGTTGGTGTTGAGCTAACAGAGTATACTGCTAAAATCTGTCTGATTAAACGCTGCTGGAAACACTGTAAAGTGGAAGCCTATGCAGAATTCAATCATGAGGAAATAGGTAACACTGCCTATCGGGAATTTATCGTTAAGAATAAATTAAAAAACTATCCCGCAATAGTGACTCTTCCGCTTAAATTCACCAGCTTTCTCAGCATAAATCTGGAGGAAAGTGATGAAAATCCTGAAAAAGATACCATAGAATACTATCTTGGCAGTAACGGCTACGATATTACTCTAATATTGTATAATCTGTCTAACTATAATTACAAAGATAAAAAAACTATCCTGATCTCTATTATTTCCAGAGACGACTTCACTGCTTTAAATGACATCATTATCAAGACAGAACTGCCTGTAATTCAAATAACAGATTCCGTGTCGATATTTCTGGAACATGTTTCAAAAAACTCTTTTTTTGAATACCTATATATCCAGGATAGTTTCAGATTTAATCTGACCTATATTAATGATTGTCCGGAATTTCTAACTGAGAAGATTGTTCCTGATAGCTACACGAGTAACGAAACGATTGATAAATCGCTGGCTTTTCAGGCCGCCTGTCTTTTTAGTAGGTATCCTCAATATAGAGGTTTTCTGCCGCTACCGGAGTCTGAACGAAAAGCTGTTAAACTGACCATTAAAAACATCCTTCATCTGGGGAAGATCTCTCTGTTTTTTATTCTGGTTTTTTTTCTGATATTTACCTTTTTTGAGTACTACCTGAACAACAAAATGGCGACTTTACAGGAAGAGACAGCCTATAGTATAACTGCCCTAAAAAAAATCAATCTGCAAAAGAGCCATTTAAAAAAACAACAGGAATCTTTCGCTGATTTGACGAAAATCAGAGACAACAAAGACTACGTCAGCGGGTTGTTTGATCTCCTGCTGCAAGAACTTCCGAAGGGAATCAGCTTCAGCCGATTAAGAATTACCAATAACAACTTAAAGGGTGATCCGAATATTCCCCGGAAAAGTGTCTATATTTATGGAACCGGGCAACCAAAGGATGTTTACTCGTACATAGCATTTTTAGAAAAGCAAAGCAACATTGCTAAGGTAACACTGGTAAAGATGAGTAGTCAGGATACTGCCGGAAGCAGCTTTAGTCTGGAGATAGTCTATGAATAGCCGTAGATTGTCTTATCTGCTTTATCTGCTACTGTTAGTTATTATAATCAGCCTGACAGATCGGCTTCTACTCATGAAAATTGATGATCTTATTCAATTGAACGGAGATGTTAATGATCTGAGAAGAAACGATATTGCCTTGGCGGCTGAACAATTAGATTCTGAGCAGTTGAATCTCCGGATAGATTCATTGAGTCTCAGGCTGGACGATGAAAAAGCCAGATATGCGGCAAAACATTCAGCAATATTTTCACAAATAAGCGAAATTGCCGCAGAAGCAGAGGTGAAAATTCTAACCATCAGCAATGATAAGAACAAAAAAGAAGATATTTTTCGGATTGACCCTTCAGGAAAGTTCACGGATATCTGCCGGTTCATCCACAGAATAGAAACTGAAATTCCTGCTCTCTGTATAGATGAAGTCAGTTTTTCTCTGAATGAAGGTGAAATAAATGTAAAGATTGATATAAATATAATAAAACTAATAGGAGAAGAAGAATGAAGAAATGGTTATTATTAATTAGTGTGGTATTTTACTTTGCTTTGGCTATTGCAGAAGACGAAGAAAGTGGAAGCTATGAAGGGCTTGATTATTCTCTGTTATCGGCAAACAGTTCACTCATGGAGCAATCGTCCTCAATGAACAACATGGCTTCAGGAACCGTCAGTTTCTCACTACCTCTTGTATCTGCTCCCGGTGTTAGCTTTGGGGCAACATACTCTAATGCAAACGTTCATGACGTTGTGCAGACTATTAATAAAAACAAGCCCACCGGCTTAATGGGGTTGGGTTGGAATTTCAGTTTTGATAAAATTATCAGAGATCATAAAAATACCGTGTCTATACACGATGATGATTTCTATTTAGAAAGTAATGGTCAGATTACCAATCTCATCTGTACCAATATTGACTCAGAAACATATACATTTGAGATTCCCACAGATGCGAGCAAAATAGTTGTTTTTCATAAGAATCTTAATAAATGGGTGATATCTGATTTCAGTGGCAACTACATTACATATGGAGATGATAATTCGGCAATCAGATGGATTATTGTTTGGGGTAACTGGATTGGAGATAGCATGCAGACCGATGGAAATATTGAGTCAAATTTT
>JAQVBK010000317.1 GCA_028690365.1 Candidatus Cloacimonadota bacterium | reverse complement strand
TCGAACTTACTAATTGAGGGATAACTTTTTGTCCATCCCATAGTGCCATCACCTTTATCAAAATTAATGTTTTTATATTTCAGTTTTTTTAAGATTTTACGAGCATTCTGTGCCAAAAAATCAAATTTTTCCACGGTAAAAACTTCTTTAGCCATTTCTGCCAAAATTGCAGTTTGATATCCTGATCCGGTGCCTATCTCCAACACTGAATCAGTTTCTTCAATATTTAACAAATCTATCATATAGGCAACAATATAGGGTTGAGAAATAGTCTGACCTTCTCCGATAGAGAGCGGATGATCAGCGTATGCGAAATGTGCAATCAGTTCAGGAACGAATTCATGACGTTCCACTTTCAGGAAAGCTTCAATAAGCCTTGGAGATCGAATACCTCTTGCAATAATCTGATTTTCAACCATTAACCTTCTTTTATCTTCAAATCTCAAGTTGCCTCCGTTTGATTTTATTGATTTAGAAATTACTTGTTGTCAGCGGAGGCTTGCCAATCAATCAAACTGCTTATCATTTTGCGATTCGTATAATCAGGAGTTAGAGGGGTTACGGAGACAAAATTATTTTTGACAGCCCAGTAATCTGTTTCGGGTGAATCATCTACAATTATGCTTTTACCACCAACCCAATATATTTTTCTGCCTTTCTGATCAGATTGTTCTGTAACAAAATCGGTGTATTTTCGATGACCGCAGTAAGTTATCTTTGTTCCTTTAATTTCAGAGAATGGTACACTGGGCACATTTACATTTAGGACATAGCTTTTATTAATAATGGAGGTTATATCTCGTTTCAGCAGATCTATCAGACATTTTGCGGCGGTATTGTATTCCGGATTGTTATAAGAGGCGGATGATATTGCAATCGCTTTCATATCAGACCACATAGCTTCAACTGCAGCAGCAACTGTTCCTGAGTAAACTACGTCTTCTCCCATATTTTGACCCTGGTTAATACCGGAAATAACTAAATCTACACTATCTTTTAGAATTACACTGAAGGCCATAATAATACAATCTGCAGGTGTGCCTGTGACTGAATATCTATTGACCCCACGTTGAATTATACGTATTGGCTGATGAAGTGTTAGTGAATGAGATGCTGCACTTTTCTCACTGTCGGGAGCAACAATTACTATTTCATGTCCTTCTTCCAGAAGAGATTGTTCCAGTGTTTTTATTCCATCAGCATCAAAACCGTCGTCATTAGTTAAAAGTATTTTCACGTTTTCTCCTGTATTTTAAATAAATTCTTTAATATATAAAACCAAAAATTCACACAATTCTTTAATGTAAGAAAAATAGGCTTTTCTTTCTCTGTATAGAGCTTTCGTTTTAACAGAACAGATTACGGCGTTAGCTTTCATCATTTTTATCAGGGCTTCAGCGTCAAATTGGGTACGGTCGTTCTTTATCCTGAGTCTGGAAAATATACATAAGTTATAAAGTCTGTAACCTGATAGTGCATCAAATACCTGTTCCTTAAAGGCGAGACTGACCAATCTAGAAGCAATGTTATTTCTGATAATTCTCAGCAACGGGATTTCGCTGAAACTGAAAGTCCTGTTTCCTATTACCATATCTGCCAGACAACAGTTCTGTTTCTTTATAAAACTCAACAAATCGTCAGGATCGTGCTGTAGATCACTGTCAATTGTTATCGCGTACAGGAATCCTCTTCGATATGATTCTATCAGACCTGTTTTTATAGCTCTGCCTTTGCCAAAATTTCTGAAGAGTGAAACTGCGTTAGGAGTGTATTGACGTGCAATGGAAAATGAGCTGTCGCTAGAACCGTCATCAACTGTAAAAACATTTTCTGCAGGAAAATACTGCAATACTTTTTGCAAGAGGAGTTCCAGATAAGTTGACGAATTATAAACCGGTACGACTACTGCAGTATTTTTAATTGAAGCTAACTCCATACATCTTCACCCCAAATTTTGCATGCAAAAAAAATCCGGTGTTTTCAGTGTCAAGTAAAGATAATTTTCTAATCTGATTTTATTAATGAAAAGAGTGGGACAGCAAGCTGACTGTGCTAACCAGATGCAGGTTGGAATAATCTCTATAAGAGTCTACTGTAATGGGGGAGAGTCAGCTAAGTGTGATTATGATAATATGAACTAGAATAATACATTCGAATTATCCTATCATCTGATGAGAAAATGAATGTGACTAATGTGATACTTTAGTGAAATTAAGCTTGGCGAAAACGATTAAAAATTAGCTTGACACTGCAATGTAAAATCTTATTGAAGAGTATATGAAAAAGATACACATAATAATAATCTCATTGATTCTGATTCTTTCTTCTGAATTGTTACCCATTGACAGTGTTTTTGTTAACAATGTCATCTTGGGAAAAATTCCTGAAGAATATACATCTTCAGACAGTTTGTTGAAAGCAATTGAGTATTTCAATGAAAATCTGGATAAAAATCCGGGCTATTACCTTAAAGCAGCTGGAAATTTGCTGAAAAAGGTAGAAAAGGAAGATCATAATTATCTTGCTTACAGAACAATTCTGACAATCACTGATATATTTCTCTTAACCGCAAGGTATGATTCTGTTGATGTATATTTGAAAAAATTAGAGCCTTTTACAAAAACAAACAACAAATCAATTCTAGCTGACTATTATATCAGAAAAGGCAAGTATCATGAGAGTACGGGTGATTTTGCAATTGCTTTAGAGTTCTATTTACATTCATTAGATAAATCTGAAGACAACAGTGAAAATCTGGCTCGTACTTATTACAACATTGGCAACCTCTATTACAAATGGAATGATTTGGATAAATCTCAGGAATATTTTGAGAAAATTCTGATTGTAGCAGATAGTAGCAGTGTTTCTTATGCCCGGGCTTTGATGAACATTGGTACAGTATATCTCGCCAGAAAGGATTTAGATAAAGCAGTGGTAAAATTTGAAGATGCTCTGGAGAGACTTCAGAAATTAAACTTAGAGTCACAGGTGGTAATAGTCTATAACAATCTGGCGTCCATATATCTTCAACGTGCCCAGTTCGATAAAGCGATTGAAATTCTGGAAAAGGCGGCTGAAGTAAATAAGAAAATTGGTAGAATAGGCTCACTAATAAAGAATTACGCAAATATTAGCATTATTTATACAACTTCAAACAATCAGAAAGAATTGGCTAAATACATAACGAAAATTGAGTCCCTGATTGATCAGATTACTGATCCTTCTTTACTGATAAGCGTAAATGAGATAAGAAGATTCTATTACGCTAATGTGGGGGATTTCCAAAATGCTTATCAAATATTAGCCAGAACTTCGGAGCTGAAAGATTCTACTTTTACGCGGGAAACCAGAAAAACTATCGCTTCTCTGGAATCAAATTTTCAACTGGAAAAGAAAAATATAGAAATTGAAGTTCTGAAGAAAGACAATCAGATTAAAAACATGGAAATTAAACGCGAGAGAATGCTGACAACAGTATTGTTGTTAGGTTTGATAATTCTCTCTATCTCGCTTTATCTGATTATCTCTTTGAAAAGAAAAAGAGATAAACTA
>JAQVBK010000049.1 GCA_028690365.1 Candidatus Cloacimonadota bacterium | reverse complement strand
CTTTTTCTTCAGGTGCATTATCGATACTGTCGAATGACCTGAAATTTGCTCCACCTTTCTTACTCAGAAAAAGTGTAATTGCAGCGGTAAGAGTTGTCTTACCGTGATCCACGTGACCGATTGTACCGATGTTCACGTGAGGTTTCGTTCTTTGGAATTTCTCCTTTGACATAAAGTCCTCCTAAAATGATCTAAAGGCTATCCTATTGATAGTCTCTGACTTCGGCATACTTTTGTAGCCTGAGTGGGCACAAATTCGTAATTGCGGTTTATCTGTCAAATCATAAATCAAAAAATGCTAAGTTTTTTTATTTAAATGAATTAGCCTTGAGTCAAAACGACTCAAGGCTAATGAATCTATCTCTATTTTTCCTATCCTTCAGATAGCTCTTTCTTGAACTTCTTTAGCCTTTGTTTGATTTTCTCGTCCGATAATGCTAAAATCTGTACAGCGAGAATAGCGGCATTTTTCCCACCATCAATCGCAACAGTTGCTACAGGGACTCCGGTAGGCATCTGAACTACTGAATGTAGGGCGTCTTCACCAGATAAGCTGTTGCCCTTCAAGGGAACTCCGATTACCGGCAAAGTCGTATGCGAAGCGATTACTCCCGGCAAGTGAGCAGCCATTCCAGCAGCAGCAATTATAACGGAAAATCCTTCTGATTCAGCATTCTTTGCTAACAAGGCAGTTGCATCGGGTCTACGATGGGCAGATGAAATATGAAAATCGTAATCAACCCCAAATTTTTCAAGAAATTCTTTGATACTTTCTCCAATTTTGATATCACTTTTACTTCCCAAGATAACTCTTACTTTTGCCATAAATGCCTCCTTTTTTCTAAAATTAAAAAAAATCTAAAGGTTTACGTGTCAATTGGTTTGTGAAAAAATAGTAGGGATTTGTCTTCTAGTTTTATAATTTTTCGAATTATGCTCCGAATAGATTTGAAAGCAATACGAAAAATATAAGTTAATTCATGGTTTGATCGTCTTTGGAATCCAATTTAGGCGGAGAAATTCTCCGGCTTCATCGTCCTTAATACCCTGATTGAGGACGAGATTCTTTCTCGTTACTAAACCTTTAGGGACGAGAAGTTAGGATAAACCAAAGTTACTTCTTGCTGACAAAGCAGTACTTGAGTCGCAGCGATCCCGAAAACTTTCGGGAGAGTGTGACTCGAGAACTGCGAACCATTCATTGACCAATGGCAATTAGCGACTCAAAATCGAGAACTGTAGACTTTTCGCAATTAGCGACTCAAGCTTCCCGATTTATTCCAGATAAATCGGGACTTCAAGTCTCTTCTTGCCAAACTAAACATGGCTTGAATCACAACACATTAAAAATGTGAGACTTATGATATCTTGTGAAGCGATTTCCACTTAGCATTAACTTTAACTGGATAAGTACTTTGACGATATTATTCTTAAATTAGTCATAGATTGTACATCGCTCAATTGTCTAATCAAAATATCCCTGGATGATAACCATTTCCGAAACCGCATTCTGGAATTGTGTTTCTGTTAGGCTAGTTCTTATTTCTTCTATCCTTGTTTGAATTTCAGGGAAAGTATCATATTCATATAATAACAAACCAACACCATAGAATGCATAAGACATCACCAAATCTTTATTTGTTCCGACTCCATTATAATAACAATCCCCAAGTTTTATGGTTGCAATTGTTGAACCATAAATAATTGATGTTTTATAATAGCTAAATGCTTTTATTAAATCCAGATCACCAGTTAAGCCATATTCATAAATGATGCCGAGATTGTAATATGCTGCGGAGTCATTTTCATTTGCAGCTATTTCAAAATTCTTTTTTGCTTCTTCAATATTTTTCTCTACACCTAATCCCTCCATTAACAAATAGCCGATTTGTGCAATTGCATATACATCTCCAGCATCAGCTGAAATTTTATAGTATTTGTAAGCTTTGCCGTAATCAACATCGCAAATCAAACCGAAAAAAAAGTAATCGCCCAAATAACTATTGGCTTCTATCTCACCTGATTCGGCAGCTTTTGAAAAATAAGTAAAAGCTTTTTGATAATCCTGTTCAACTTCAACCCCTTCATAAAAGCCAAGCCCTAGAATGAAATTTGATCTTGGGTCATCCATAAATAAATCATAGAGTTCATCTAAATCCTGATCTGATTCCACAGCCAAAATAATATGTGGGAAAATTAACAAAAAACACAATATCAACATGAAAATACAAGTCAAGTTTCGTCGAGTATGCATAAGTCCTCCTAAATTTGAGAAAAAGATATATTTCAACAGAAAAGTCTTGCTGGAATCAGCAGGATTAAAGGTTACATGAAACATTTGATTTTCTGAACTGGCTAGTGTTCAGAGAAGTAGCATCCCCTTTGATTTCAAAAATCTAAATCATCAAATTTTCCATATTTTTCAAATCAGTAGTAAATTCAAACTGGATTGAGGGGATTGGGATAAATGTAGAAATTGCTAATCTGATTTGTGACAACAGATTTGGCGAGAAAATCAAGATAACAATCAGCAAAAAGATAAAACTCTTTCATTATTTGGCTCCTTTTTCTGATAGTTTACTTATGCCTATGCTCAGGCGAAAGTTCAGTTTATACAAAGGGATATCTTGCAGACGCTTGTACCGATACAAAGATCAAATCGAATATATCAAAAAAAGTCTATGAGCCTTTAGTGTTGTCTACATTGATTTTATATACAGACAAAACTAATCAAAAAACAAAATTACCTAAATAAACATCGCATATCAGGTCAAGCGAAATTTTCGCAATTAGCGACTCAAGCTTGAGGACTCGCTTCGAGTCACTTCTTGCTGACCAAGCAGGACTTGAGTCGTCCCGATTTATCGGGATGACACGAGAACTGCGAACTGACAACATTGAATGTACAAAAACTTACTTCTGCATTCATTGACCAATGGCAATTAGCGACTCAAAATCGAGAACTGTAGACTTTCGCAATTAGCGACTCAAGCTTCCCGATTTATTCCAGATAAATCGGGACTTCAAGTCACTTCTTGCTAAGTTGAACAACTCTTTTATCTTTTTCTCAAGGAGACAAAATATGAGATGCAGAAGAGAAGAATTCATTGAGGGAGCAATCTTTCATTTTTACAATAAAACACCTCAAAATAAGCTTCTATTTCAGAATGATGCAGATTATCTATACTTTTTGGACAAATTCAAAAAAAATCTGCAAAAATATCCCTGTGAAGTCTATGCATATTGCTTGATGCCTAATCATTTTCATTTCTGTTTGCAGCAACTAAGTGAAGTCCCAATTTACAGAATATTCAACGACAGTTTTACTTCCTACGCCTTGCATTTTAACAGCAAATACAATTGGAAAGGAAGACTATTCCAGGACAAATTACAGCACAAACAATTACATACAGATAACTATCTCATCTCTTTATGCCAATACATTCATTACAATCCTAAAAAAGCAGGATTAGTGGATAACTTATCGGAATGGCAGTTTTCGAATTATTTGGAGTTTATAAAAAAAAGAAAAGGTTCTCTCTTTTCCGAACATTTGAGGGAAAATTTTCCTGATGTTTTTGAAAATTACGAAAATTTGATAACTGATTATGAAAGACATAGAGAAGATAAAAAATTTGTAGACTTACTGATAGACCAATAGTCCTTCGCTTGACCAAGCAGGACTTGAGTCGCAGCGATCCCGAAAACTTTCGGGAGAGTGTGACTCGAGAACTGCGAACATTCATTGACCAATGGCAATTAGCGACTCAAGCTCGAGGACTCGCTTCGAGTCACTTCGCCTGACCGAGCAGGACTTGAGTCGTCCCGATTTATCGGGATGACTCGAGAACTGCGAACCATTCATTGACCAATGGCAATTAGCGACTCAAAATCGAGAACTGTAGACTTTTCGCAATTAGCGACTCAAGCTTGAGGACTCGCTTCGAGTCACTTCTTGCTGACCAAGCAGGACTTGCTCGAGAACTGCAATCAATATGAGGTTTGCAAATTTACACTCGCGGCACGATAAAACGCAATTAGCCAAGTCACTTCCTGCTACTTTTTCTTTATCCTGTTCATCCTGCCAATTCTGTAAATCCTGATTCTGTCTTTTTCCCCTTTTATTAATTTTCCTTAACATTCAAAAAAATATTTGACACTCATTACACACTTATTTTTTTGAAGATGTTAAAAATAATGGGCTTAAAGAAAATAAAAAAGGAGAATCTTATGAAAAAGACAACTATTATTTTGGCTGTTATTATGACAGTTTTTTGGATTGGTGGATTGTGGGGGCAGACGACTATTAATTTCGATGATGCTGATAATTGGACTGCTGGCTCAGCACAAATTGGCAGTTATGCATCTGATCATACTTATATTGATGGTTCGTTTTCTGCCACAGGTGGTCCAGCACTTCGCAATGGAACTACTGCTCAAGATGGATTTCCAGGAGCTCTGGGAACATATTCTTGGCGCTTAAGAGATAATAATAGCGTAGATTGGCGAATTACTATATCATCAGGAGGAGTATCTACTTTTAGTATTGATATCAGAAGATGGGACAATTCACCAAGTCCAGACTTCAATCTCGAATATTCGCTTGATAGTGGTTCAAATTGGACTCTTGTAACCGTTATAAACAACACTAACCTCAATGATAGTTCTAACTGGAAAACTTTTAATGGAACAATTAACAGTTCAAATGACAATATACTAATAAGATTGAAGGCAAACGGTACTACAGAGAGAATCTTCGTTGATAATTTTATTTGGACTGGCTATTCAAGCTCCGATCCCACCATCACTGTTACTCCCACCACACTATCTGGTTTCACTTATATAGAGGGGTTTGGACCATCGACCAGCCAATCTTTTTCAGTTTCTGGAACAAATCTCGAAGCAGATATTACAGTCACTCCTTCAAGCAATTACGAAATTTCTAGCAACAATGCTGATTTCCAAAGTACCCCAATAACGTTAGCTCAGTCAAGTGGCAATGTAGATGCAACGCTTTATACAAGACTCAAAGCCGGATTAACTGCAGGAGATTATAATAACGAAGATATATCCTGTACTTCAACAAATGCAGACGATAAAACAATAAACTGCAGCGGAACTGTTACAGCTCTACAAACTCTAGTTGCAGGTTTTTCGGCAGATCAAACGACCATCTACGTAGGTCAGACTGTTAACTTCACGGATCTTACTGCCGGTGGGGTACCACCATATCTTTATGAATGGGATTTTGATGGGGATGGTACTGGAGACTCTTATGTTCAAAATCCAAGCTTTACGTATAATACTGCGGGTACTTATACTGTAAGTCTTAATATTTTAGATGATAATTTAGGTGATGATACCGAAGAGAAAGTAGACTATATAACTGTTCTCGAAATGCCTGAGATTCCATCTGTGTTCTTCTCTGAATACATCGAAGGTTCAAGTAATAACAAAGCTATTGAGATATATAATGGAACTGGAGCTGCCTTCTCTTTGAATAATCTCAGGATAGCGTGTGGACTTAACGGTGCTAACTATTCTCAATATCACAGTTTTCCAGTAGATGAAACTCTGGGAGCTGGCAATGTTTGGGTAATTGCACATAGTTCTACAAATACTGATTATTTTACTGAAGCACAATCAAACGAATGGACAAGTACTACAGTAGTTTCTTTTAATGGTGATGATGCTCGAGCTCTTCAGTGGACAAATGATGGTGGATTGACATGGACAACTATAGATGTAATTGGCAGAACTGATGGTGACCCTGGAACAAATTGGTCGGTAGCAGGAACAGGAGCAACTTCAGAATACACTCTTGTTCGTAAATCTACTGTCAGCCAAGGCAACACCGATTGGGCATCTTCCGCTGGAACAAATGCAGATGATTCAGAGTGGATTGTATATCCTCAAGACACCTTCGATTTCCTCGGTGAACATCCTCATTATGTTGGTTCCACCCCTGACCCCGGCAATAATAACCAGGCTAATGTCGATGTTCCAAATATTGATGTAGACGGTACCCCAGTCAACCCTGATGTTAGCATTACCCCAGCTTCCGGACAATCAACCGGTAATGTGAATGTTGTAGTTCGTACTAATGCTGCAAATGCTGGTTCATTACCTAATCCGGAGAATGTAGCTTTATCTTATACTATCACAATTGCCAACAACCAGACTGCTAAAATAGTATTATCCTATGAAGGATTACCACTGGCCCCGGATGAAGTTGTTCACTGGAACGGCAGCCAATATATTGAAATTATACCAATAAATGTTGATGTAGTTAATGAAACAGTTTCATTCACATTTGCTTTTAACGGCAGAGGAACAACTGAATTTCTTATCAATAATGGAGTCGATTCTACCCTCCCAGTCACTCTTGCCTCTTTCGATCATGCTGTCACCGCCGAGAACTTTGTCAGCATCAACTGGGTAACCTCAACCGAGACCAATGCTTTAGGCTTCAACGTTTACCGCAGTGTAGAGCAAAGCATTCCGGAGTCCAGTTTGAACTACGGAATCATTCCTGCAACCGGTGCATCTTCACAGGGTGCTGTTTATAACTACCTTGACACAGAAGCAAAGCCGGAGACCACCTATTACTATTGGTTAGAGTCACTTGATAATGATTTTACTTCCAATTTCCATGGTCCGATAACTGTTTACTTTGACAATGAACCGGGGGGTGATACACCGGAAGTAGATGTTGCAACGAGATTATATTCTGCTTATCCAAATCCATTCAATCCGGATGTTAGGATTTCTTATAATCTGTCCAATGAGGATGCTGCTTCTGCCGAGATCAGAATTTATAACCTGAAGGGAACATTGGTTAAAACCTTCAGTGGACTGGAGAAAGGTAAGGGAAAATTCGTATACTGGAATGGAAAGGATGAGTCTGGAAGAGAGTGTTCAACAGGTATTTATTTCTACAAAATGAAGACCGCAACTTTTAGTAAAACATCGAAAATGATGTTATTGAAGTAAGAAAATTCAAGGCAGCTTCGGCTGCCTTTTTTTTATTGTTCTTTTTCTAAATAATTCGTAATTTGAACTTAATCAATAGTCACGCAAAATTTTAACAAATTTGATTCAATGTTTTGTATTGCAATCATTTATAATGGTGGGACAAATTTATTCTTGACACTGTCACTGCTATTTTAAATTTCGATTACTCACAAAAATAATAATTCAGGAGATAAAAATGAAAAGAACTTATCAGCCACATAATGCAAGAAGAAAGAAAGTACACGGCTTCAGAGCCAGAATGGCTACCAAGGGTGGTCGCGATGTTTTGAAAAGAAGAAGAGCAAAGGGAAGAAAAAGACTTACCGTATAATTTTTGCTGTTCTTTAAATAATGAGATTTATCAAGAAGTCTCAGGAATATAGTGAGGTCTTTTCCAACAGCTATAGACTATCAGGTTTATATTTTAATCTGAGAGTAAAGAAACAGAGTGATGGCTTTGCTGTTGGAATCATTACGGGGAAAAAAACAGGCAACGCGGTAAAGAGAAATCTGGTTAAGCGCAGAGTAAAAGCATATTTAAGGAATCACACCGAATATTCGGGGAAAAATGTGAAAATTGTAATTATATCTAATGATTCAACAGCTTCTGCATCATGGAATGAAATCTGCATGGATTTGGATGGCTTAATGAAGAGAATCAAATAATCATGCTTATTGCTGAATCAACTGCTCCATCTAAATTGTCTGATGGTATTTCGATGACTGGACAAAAATCAATAGCTAACAGATTTATTCTAAAAATCATCAGGGGTTATCAAATTTTTTTGTCACCCCTTTTTCCACCGTCCTGCAGATTTACACCTACTTGCAGCTCATATTCATTTCAAGCTTTTTCAAAGTATCCCTTTTTTAAAGCACTGTTGTTATCAATTATCAGAATTTCAAAATGCCATCCATTTCATAAGGGTGGCGATGATCCATTACCGTAATTATTTGGAGGAATATTGGATAAAAGAACTCTCCTGGCGATCTTTCTAATACTTATAGTTTTTTTAATAAGTCAGAAATTTCTGTGGAAAACTCCGGAAGTGACCCAAACAGTTCGCAATGAAAAACCTGTTGAAAATCAACATAAACAGTCTGAAGCGGAAAGCCTGCAGGAAAATGAAGAGATACTTTCTGAAGTAAAGGGAAGTGATATTCCCGTAAATAATCAAATCATTCTGCAAAATGAAAAAATGATGATTACTTTCTCTAACAAAGGCGGAATAATTAACTCGATAATGATGAAAGATTATAAAATGCCCGACGGAGAAAGTGAGGTTGAACTTATTCCGGATAACTCCTATTTGGCAGATGTTAATCTGGAGACTACGAGTGGTCAATATCCTCTAACAAATCTGATATTTGATTATGAAATAATGTCAGAGCCATTTCCGGGAGTAAGATTTTTTATCGAAAATGAAGGAATTTCAGTTCTGGAAAAACGCTTTGTTTTAAACAATGATTATAATTTAGACTTCACTCTGTCAACCAGTGGCTTTAGAGAAAGCGTGGGTTATTCATTGAGTTTTGAAAGTGGAATCAATGATACTGAAGAGAATCTGAAATACAAAGACCAAGATTATCAAATAGTTTTGCAGATTGATAATGAAGTCAAAACATCAAAACTGTCAGTAATCAGAAAAAAGCAACCGGTATCAAAAGGGAAGATAGACTGGGCAGTAATCAGATCAAAATACTTCCTTTTTGCTGTTATTCCTGAAAAAAGAATTAATCTGGAAGAGGTAAGACAATCTATACAAAAAGAAAGTCCGGCGATGAATCTTTATGTAAAAAATGATATTGGAAGAAATACTTTTGAGGATAATTTCAGTTTTTATCTAGGTCCGGATATTGATGAAAATCTGGTATCTTACGGTGCAGGGCTGGAAAACATTATCAGAGTGTGGAAACCTTTGCGGGCAATAAGTCGTTATTTTTTGAAATTTATGCAATTGATTTACAGATTTGTTCCAAATTATGGTTTTGCTATCGTTATCTTTGCTCTGATATTCAAACTCATCTTGACGCCACTTAATCACAAGATGCAGGTATCAGGGCATAAATTGCAGATGATTCAACCTAAAGTTAAAGAATTACAGAAGAAATATCGCAACGATACAAGAACAATGAACATCGAAATTCAGAAATTGTACAAAGAGGAAGGAGTAAATCCTCTGGGTGGATGTTTGCCAATGCTTCTTCAAATGCCAATTTTTTTTGCAATATATCCGGTGTTCCGCTACAACATAGCCCTCAGACAATCCGGTTTTGTTTTCTGGATTAATGACCTTTCCGCACCTGACCGATTGTATATATTACCCATTCTGATGGGATTATTCATGATTGTACAACAGAAGATGATGGCTCCTCTTCCCATGGACCCCGACAAAATGGATGAGAAACAGAAAGCTGCTCAGCAAAGTCAGAAATTAATGATGTATTTTATGCCCGTATTCATGGTCTACATTTTTATTTCACTACCTTCGGGATTAGTACTTTACTGGACAATTTTCAATGTTCTGTCTATTATTCATCAATACTTTTTGAAAAAGAGGATGCAGGTCAAAACTTTAAGCTAGGATCTTTAAAAAGTCAGTAGATAATTTTCGAAAGCAACTTGTGAGTCTTGCCTTTTTGGGGCATGAATAATTGATGTTTCTGTGGCAATAACTTTACATCAGCAGAACATCGTTCCCTATCCTAATAAAAGATGTACAAAAAACGATCTCCGGTTAACCGGAATTAACTGCAGAAAGCAGTTATAAAACTATCTAAAACAGAGAGGAAAAAATGAAAACAGTTGAAATCAGTTCAAAATCAGTAGAAGGAGCAATCGAAGAATATCTTGCTACATACAAAATCGAAAGAGAAGAACTAATATACGAAATAGTTGAAGAAGGAAGCAAAGGATTCCTCAATCTCATAGGCAACAAACCGGCAGTTGTTAAGTTTACCCTGCCAGGAATAGACGGAAAAATCAGAAAATTTTTGACGGAACTTTTTAGTAGAATCGAGATACAATATGAGGACATTCTCATTAATCACACTTCCGAAAATGACCAGGATATTTATTCTGTAGAAATAACCGGAGTTGCCGAATTAGGTTTCCTGATTGGGAAAGACGGCAGATTTCTGGACAGTATCCAACATCTGACAAACAGACACGCCAACACCTTGGCCGATAATATCAGAGTAACAATTGATGCTGCTGATTATCGTAAAAAACAGGATAGAAAATTTCTCCTGATGATAAAAGACGCTATTGAAAATGTCAAAAGACGCAAGAAAGCAGTAACTCTCGAACCGATGGACGCTGCTCAACGACGCAGGGTTCACCAGTATGTAAAAAGAGATAAAGAGCTGCATACTCTGACTACTGGAAACGGTGAATTTAAAAGAGTTGCAATTTTACCAGTCAAACATGATAAAGAGAAGTATCTCAGCACTTCCCAAAAAGGGAAAAGACAAAATGAAGGGATGGAATAAGCTCGGAAGTTTTTCGTATCATTTGCTTGATGCCGGAAGTTTTTGGTCTGATGGAGGAGCTGCAATGGGTGTATTACCCAAGCAAGTCTGGCAGAAGCAGTTTCAGGTTGACGATCGTAATCGCATCGAATTTAAACTTACTCTTTTACTGGTTCATCATAACAATGTGTTGATACTGGTAGATACCGGAATAGGTAACAGGATTGACGAGAAGCTGCAGAGAATATATTCTCCGTCTGATTGTCATCTGTTTACTGCTCTCAATGAAGCCGGAGTGTCTCCTGAACAAATAGACTATGTGTTGCTTACCCATCTGCATTTTGATCATGCGGGAGGAATTGTCACAAACATCGTAAATCCCCAGCTTACATTTCCCAATGCAGTGCATCTTATCCAAAAAGCTGAGTGGGAAATATCTGAGAATCCAGATTTACTGAATGCCGCAGCTTACAATTTCTCCCAAAATCTTAAGTTACTGAAAGATAAAGGAAAGTATCAACTCCTTGATGGTGATACTGAGATAGTCCCGGGCTTTACAGCTAAACTCTGGAAAGGACATTCCCATGGAATGCAGGGGGTAAGAATTTTCAGTGACAACAGGGCTCTTCACTATCCAGCAGACATAATTCCCTGTCAGACTCACCTCAATCTACCGGTAACATCTGCCTATGATGTTAACAGAAATGATACTTTTCTGGCTAAACAGGAGATAATTGAAGATGTTATTACCAACAAAGGTATAATTGTATTTAATCACGATACTGTAAACAATTCCATAAAATGGGATGATATCCCGAGGAAGACAAAATGAGCTCTGCTGCAATAATTCCTGCGCGATATGCTTCAGTAAGATTTCCCGGTAAACCACTGGCACATCTCTGTGGTAAACCGATTATTCAACATGTTTATGAAAGAGTGCTACATACCCGATTATTCGATGCAGTAATAATCGCAACTGATGATGACAGAATCAGCGAGTGCTGTAAGAAATTTGGTGCTGAAACTGTAATGACTTCCAGTAAACATAAGAGTGGTTCGGACAGAGTAGCTGAAGTGTGTCGTAGAACAGAACACGAAATAATAATAAATGTTCAGGGAGATGAACCATTTATCTCTGAAGAACCTCTGCGAAAAATGATGGATTTGTTACAGAAAGAAGACATTAGTATAGTTTCTCTTATGCACAGGATAGGTGACGAACATGACATTCAGAATCCAAATTTTGTAAAAGTCATATCTGATAGAAATGGAGATGCTATTTATTTTTCCCGTGCAGCAATTCCATACAACAGGGATAAAATAGCCGGGGTCAAATACTGGAAACATATCGGAGTATATGGATTTAAAAGAGCTTCCTTGCTTAGTTTTGTAGAATTGCCTGAGAGTAAACTTGAGATGATAGAAAAGTTAGAGCAGCTCAGACTTTTGGAAAACGGTTACAATATCAGGATGATAGAAACAAATTATACAGGTATCGGCATTGATACTCCTGAAGACTTACTGAAAGCAGAAACTTTGATAGAAAGACTATGCTAGAAAAATGCTGGAAATAGAAAACATTTTATGGCAAGCGCGATTTCAAGTAAAAACCAACTGGTTAAGGGCATGTAAAATACTGGAGAACGGAATCAGGGAATTTCCGGAGACTAAGGAATTATATGTTGAGTTGGCAAACATTTATATAGATCGTAAACTTTCTAAAAAATCTATTGAAGTACTGCAGAATGCACTAAAAATTGATAAAAATGATTCTAGTATTCTTTTTAAAATTGCCAATTCATTTCTTTCTCTTAAAGAATACGGATTAGCTATTTTTTATTATGATCAAATAAATGAATACTTTCCTGAAGCACTTTACAATAAGGCAGTTACATTAGCTCGTATGGGGAAAAATGAGGAGAGCATCTCTGCTCTGGAAAATTTGATAAGAATTCCTTCTGATTCAATTTTGCCCTATCTATTTTTGATAGAGGAATACATTTCACAAAAATACTATCATAAGGCAATCAGTCTGATTAATTCGGTTGAGACAGGTTTTGGGAAAACTGCTAAACTTGCTTTTTTTAAAGGTATTGCTTATTTCTATCAGGATAATTGGTTGAAAGCTTATGTGGAATTTAATCTAGCTGAAAAAATGGAGTTTAAAAATCCGAATTTCTATAGAATTTTTGGCATCTGTTGCGAGAAAATCGGTAAGACAGAAACGGGAATTGAATACCTACTCAAAAGTATTAAGATGGAACCTTTCAATGTTACTAACTATCTTGAACTGATTAAAATATATCTCACCAATAACAGACTCGAAGACGCTTTAGTTATCTGTCAACATGCCAGAAAAATTTCTCCGGTGTCGGCATCAATCTCAATGATTTATAACAAAATTGTCTTCATGCTGGGCTCAAAAAATAAGGATAAAGATGACTAAATTGCTTATTTGTATTAATATTGGGAGAGTAAATACTTTGATGATGTAAAAAATAGAGAGGGAAAAAATACTTCATGTACGCAAAAATGGAGGAGATGAATGCCTAAATTCAAATATAAAACTCAATATCAAGATGATTTTTTTAAACTTGAGCCAATAGGAAGAATTTATGATGTTGACAAAAGTCTTGATTTTTCACTGAGATATAAGCATCCAAACGGTTCACTGTATCAAGGAGATTGTATTGAATGGTTAAAATCAGTTGAATCTGAGAGTGTAGACTTAGTGTTTGCAGATCCTCCCTACAATATTAGAAAAGCAAATTGGGATAAATTTGAAACACAAGAGGAATATATAGATTGGTCTATACTGTGGATTAAAGAGATATCTAGAATTCTAAAAAGTGATGGAACTTTATATGTTTGTGGGTTTTCCGAAATTTTAGCTGACATCAAACATCCTTCAATGAAATACTTTAATTCTTGCAAATGGATTGTTTGGTATTATAAGAACAAAGCAAATTTAGGTAAAGATTGGGGACGTTCACATGAAAGCATTCTGCATTTTAGGAAAAGCAAAATACACACTTTTAACGTTGATGCTGTGCGAATACCGTATGGTGATCATACTCTAAAATATCCATCACATCCACAAGCAGAGACAAGTCAATATGGTAATGGTGGGAAAAGAAACGACGTATGGATACCTCATCCAGAGGGAGCAAAACCTAAAGATGTGATTGAAATTCCCACTACATGCAATGGAATGGGAGAAAAAACTCCTCATCCAACACAAAAGCCAGAAGAGCTTTTAAGGAAGATAATTTTTGCTTCATCTAATGAGGGTGATACCATTTTAGATCCATTTTCAGGTTCAGGGACTACAATAGTTGTCGCGGAACAGTTAAAAAGAAAGTGGTTAGCGTGTGATTTAGATGAAGCGTACAATGATTATGCTATAACCCGTCTTGAAAACATTCAATACAGAACTCCACTGGAATGGCTTGAATATGATAGACAAAATGAAAAAAGAAGGAAGTCAATAAGATGAGATTAAAGGATCTTATTAACACAACTCTTAACAAAGAGAATTTTACTATGATTACAAATTATATGGATTTTTGTGAGAAATATCTATACTTCATTAAAAGTAATCTGCAAGCAGTTATAGTATCAAAAAATGAAAATAACTATCAATTTTTCCAATACAAAAAAGATGGTACTTATAATGTAACAAGACCTATAAACAATAACTTAATGGTTTCACTTGGTGAATTTGATAAGGCAAAAGAGTTCTTTTTTAGCACGTTAAAAGAGTTGAAAAAAGAGAAGAAAGAACTAAAGCACATTGATGGAATGCTAATTAATCATTTGATTTATACTTGCCAGCAGACAATAGGTGCAACACTAGATGCATTACCTGCCACTAAATCTAATTTTGCAAGAAAAATGAATGGTGATTTATTTGA
Organism: Candidatus Cloacimonadota bacterium; assembly: GCA_028690365.1. GTDB lineage: Bacteria > Cloacimonadota > Cloacimonadia > Cloacimonadales > JAQVBK01 > JAQVBK01. The sequence continues at coordinate 2,338 of JAQVBK010000049.1, read as the reverse complement.
AAGATTTATTCTTTTGATCTTACAAGAATTAGGATTTGATGTGTCATCAGGCAATATAGCTGTCCCTGTAAGCATTAAAGGAAAAGAACTTTTTAAAATGAAATATCAACACGATTTGATAATCAAGATTGATGAAGAAACTAAGGCAATTGGATCAGTAAAAACTTCTAGTAAAGATAGAATCGACAAAATTTTTATAGATAAATTTCTTTATAATAAACTTACAGAGAAAAATACTCCTCATTTTGCAATTTTTTTGAATGACGTACAGAGGAAAGGTCAGGATGGCAAATACAGAGTAAACACAACATTTTTGCCTGGTCATTTTAAAGGCTATATCGTGAAATTAAATCCTCTTGATGGAGTGTATTATTTCGACATCAGACCTAACATGCTGACAGAAGATATCTTAAAAGATTGTATTAAAATGTTTGATAGATTCATTCTTGAGGATATATGGATGTATAAAAAATAAATGAGCATATCCGAGTGCTTTGAAGAGAATGAACATTTCATTGTCTGCAATTAATAAGTCATTTCCTGTTTCAATAGATATCTGTATTCTAACCTACAAGAGGGAGGAACTCCTGAAAAAGCTATTGGATTCCCTCATGATACAGCGGACGGATAATTTATTTTTTTATCAAATCATCATAGTGGATAACGACAGTAGTCAATCTGCGAGGCAAACTGTAGAAACCTTTGCATTGTCCGGTCACCACAAAATAACATATCTGAATGAACCGGTAAAAAACATAGCTATTGCCCGTAACAGAGCTATTGCTATCTGTAACGGTGACTACTTTGCTTTTATTGATGATGATGAATACGCTGATAGAGAATGGATTTATCATTTGTATCAGAATCTAGAGAAATCGGGAGCTGATGCAGTAATAGGTCAAGTTATTCCTTATTATGCCGAATCTGTATCCAGCAAGATAATTGAAACAGATTTTTTCGTAAAAAAATCTGTCTGTAAAAAAAAGAAGAACAATAGGCGAAGTACTTCCAATTGCTTGATAAAAAGAGATTTTGTCATGGTGAATGCCATCAGATTTAGAGATGAATACGGACTTTCAGGAGGAGAAGATAAGGTTTTCTTCAACGAATTTGAAAGAAATGGGGGCAAAATAATTAATTCAGATCAGGCAAAAGTTTATGAATATATAGATACAAAAAGAGGGAATCTCAATTATATGTTGAAGCGTTCTTTCAATGAAGGTTATGTAACAGCAAGAATTTATAAGAATAAACACTCGAATACTTCATTTTCCTATTTTGTAATTTCGAGAATCAGAGAGTTGGTTATTCTGGTTTTTCTATTGTTGATTTTTCCTCTGGTAAAGCCTGGATACTTTTATCTTAAGCTTAGAAGATCTGTTTCTTTAGGCGGAGTTATCTGGTGTATGCTGGGAGGAAGATTCAACTTCTATGATTGATTCCACAAGCGTGTGAGTCTGTTAATCGTTGATAAATTTTTCCTTGTTTGAGATTTAATCTTGCCTGTTAAATACATCCATAATTAATTGTACCAACATAATTTACAGGGAGGTCTTTCGTAAAAACATGAAACGCTTTGTGATGAAATTGGCTTATGATGGTGCAAATTATCATGGTTGGCAATACCAAATTAATGGGATAACCATTCAACAGGTACTGGAGGATGCACTCTATCAAATTGCAAAAGAACCTGTAAAAGTAATTGGTTCCGGTAGAACTGATGCAGGTGTTCATGCTCTTTCACAATACGCTCATTTCGATTTTCCGGTAAATATGACTCCACTTCAAATCAAGCTGGCTTTACGGACAAAACTTCCGTTAGATATATCAGTTGATGAAGTTTACGAAACTCAGCCCGGTTTTAATGCACGTTTTGATGCATATAGCAGAACCTATCATTATAAAATTGCCCAAAACAGGACTCCTTTTAACAGGCATTACTACTCATATTTTGCTCGTCAGAAAATAAATCCGGTGATTATTTATAAGTGTCTGGACTACTTCAAAGGAACTCACGATTTTTCAGCTTTCAGTAAACCAAACCCTGAAATACCTTCCTCTGTTTGTACCATAACAGACTTATCTTTCATTCAAAATGAGACAGGATATACTTTTATTATCAGTGCGAATCGTTTTCTGCATAATATGGTAAGACGCATAGTGGGAACAATAATTCTAATATCTGACAGAAACGGTAATCCTGAATTAATTGCAAAGCTCATTGCTGATAAATTGCATGATCAGAAAAATATTGTGACTGCCCCGCCTCAGGGCTTATATTTGTCGGAAGTATTATATCCGGAGGGTTTGATTAAACAGGATAATAAACAATCAGCTC
>JAQVBK010000316.1 GCA_028690365.1 Candidatus Cloacimonadota bacterium | reverse complement strand
TATAGATATTGCTTTGTCTCTGGCAAATGTTGATGTTTGCGAGACTCCGTTCGATGGAGATCCTATTGATCCTGACTTCAGAAGTAAGTTTGATTTTAACAGAACATTTGCATTTGAAGAATTTGAATTAGAAACGAACCCTTATGTGTACGAATTCTCTACAATTGATGCTAGTGATTATGCTCAACTGAGGGGGGCAGAACAGGACTATTTTACCTTATTTGATTTTTCCGCAAAATACGATCCTGTTCCCACAATGCTTACACAATGCCATACAAATATGGTCAATGGTTTTCTTGGGCAGACTACATCTTTTCAAAAAAAATATGTCAAGAAAAGTGTGATAATTCTGGGTGAGACTCCTGGAGCAGACGAAGTGAAGTATCTTCATGGTAATCTCGGTAAAGGTACATTTACCTTTTACGGAGGTCATGATCCGGAAGATTATCAGCATCGGGTAGGTGATCCCGAAACAGTGTTGGACTTACACAAAAACTCTCCGGGATACAGATTGATTCTAAACAATATTTTATTTCCTGCTGCAGAGAAAAAGAAACTAAAAACATAAACCACCTGTAACAAACAAAACAACCAGGAGGAAGACATTGAGCAAAGCGCCAACACTTAATCATGTAATAATTGCAGGTAATGTAGTGGCAGATCCTGCTATCAGGAAAGTAAATGAAAAAAGTAGTGTTGCCAAAATTACAGTAGCCCACAATCGTTCATTTCAGGACAAAGATGGTAACTGGAAAGACGAAGCAACTTTTGTAGATGTGGAATGTTGGGGAAACATCGTAAAAAAAATTGAGAAATCTGTAAAAAAAGGTGTCGCAGTTATAGTGGAAGGTTCTTTACAATTGAACAAATGGCAGGATAAAGAAGGAAATAATCATAGTAAACTTTTTATACATGCTTCAAATCTTTATATTTTGAATCCTGAAGAATTTTAACTATATACAATTCAGGTGGTTAATAAGGCTATGTTATTCATAGCCTTTTTTTATTGTTTATAGCAAATCAATCCTTTCAAATATTTTCCTTCCGGGAAATTTAGGGCTACAGGGTGATCTGAAGCTTGATTGAGATAACTTATAATTTTTGCAGAGCTGCCAGCGTCCAAAGCTGCATCTGCAACGATTTTCTCAAATAAGTCCTGTTTTATATGACCTGAACAACTGAAGGTAAAAAGAAATCCTCCCTGATTCAACAGGTGAAATGCCAGTCTGTTGATATCTTTGTATCCTTTGGCAGCTTTTTTGACTTGAAATGCAGATTCGGCAAATTTTGGGGGATCCAGTACTATCAAATCAAAAGATTCTCCCTTCTCCCGCAAGAATCTCAGTTTTTCAAAAACATCAGCTTTCTGACAAACAAATATGGATTCAGGAATCTTGTTTAATGTGGCGCTGCTTTTAGCTATTTGTAAGGCGGATTCAGATGAATCCAGATTAATGACCTCAGAGGCGCCGGCTGATGCAGCAGCAATACCAAATCCTCCAGTATAAGAAAAACAGTTCAGGACTCTGTTTCCTTTGGAATATTTTTTTATTATCTCACGATTATCACGTTGATCAAGATAATAACCCGTTTTATGACCATTAACAATATCAGCTCGAAGCAGAATATTGTTTTCTGAAATACTCACAAAATTCGGAGGAGGATTGCCTCTCAAACATCCTTTTACCTTTTTTAACCCTTCTTTTAAACGTGAATCTGTATCAGAACGTTCAAAAATATTTTCAGTTAAATTTAAATCTAAGAGTGCCTCCAAAATTTTTAATTTTTGATATTCTGCGCCAGCCGAAAGGAATTGGCAAACAAGATAATCATCATATTTATCAATTACTACTCCGGGTAGATAATCATTTTCAGCGTTAATCAATCTGAAAGAGTTCGAAACCTTATCTATTCCGATACTTTTCCTTAATGCCCAGGCAGCGTTAATTCTTTGAGAAAAAAAGTCTTTATTGATTTCTCTATCTTCGAAAGTCCATACCCTGATAGCAATTTGTGATTTTGGTGAATAAGCCCCTATGGCAAGTAACTTGTTGTCAGCTGAGTACACATGGCAGGATTCACCCAATATGGGTTTACCATCGATACTTTTTATGGCACCCGAGAATATCCATGGATGTTTTCGTAGAAGAGATTTTTGTTGTTTCAGAAATATTTTAATCATACTTTTGAGTCCTTTGATTTCATTCTTTAGTTTCGTTCATGGTTAATGCCTGTAGAAAATTTTGATAATTATCTGAGCTTTGAATTGCTGAAACGAATTTCTTAATTTGAACTAATTTGGCAATCTCTGAAAGAATTCGCAGATGACGTTCTGGTGGTTGTCCCTGTGGAGAAAGCAGAATAAATACTACTTTAGGATTGTTATCTGATGATTCTACAGTAAAAGCTTGCTGGTTAATAGTTATGTATATTTCGTAATCTTCCACTTCAGTAGTATGTATATGGATTAGGAGCATTTCTTCAGTCAATTCAATGGGAGATTCTCTTAAGACGCTATTCAGACTATTCAATATATCAATTTTGTGTTTGAAGTTTGATTCATAAACGATTTTTTCAAAAACTTCAGGTAGCTGCATTTTGGGGTTTGCGAAGTAAAAGTTTGATTCGGGAATTGCTTTCAATAAAAGAAGTTCAGAGGTTAGTGTTTCTGCCTCCAGATCATATTCCTCTTGATTAACGTACGGATAAACTGCCAGTAAATTATTCTGTTGGAATCTGTCTCTGAGCTCAAAAAGCATTTTTTCAAAAGACATTCTCCAGGCAACTCTTCCAGGTCTAGCCAGCATTTGTATAATCATGTCATTATTGGTTATAACGTTGTCGACCTCAGAGAAAATAGTTTTCCAGCTTGTTATTGCTCTGAAAGCGAAAGTTATCAAATTGTCCTTTTTATTAACAAGTTCTTGAATATCTTGTATGGTTTCACCTTCAGCAAAAAGCAGGATTTTACAGTTAATTGAAGCGGCGATTTGTTTTACTGTATCAAATGTATCAATAAAACCGTTTTGTTTGGTTATGAGTGGAGGAAGTATGACTATCAGACGGTTCATGATGTTTAAAGGTTGAGTGATTCTAACCAAAAAAACCATCTCATTGCTACTGCTGATATATTGCTCAAGAATTGATGAGACTAGTTTCCCTTGTAGTTTTTTTGCATTCCCTAGTCCCATGATGACTTTAGAGATTCTGTATTCCTTAATGGCTTTATTCACTGCATTATGCAAATTCATTTCAATCTTTGTTATCGGATAGGCACTTTTATTTGCAGAAATTGTCCTTGTCATGGCTTTGGTTAACAAATTTTCAGATTTAATAACGTTTTCTTCGATGTTTCCTCCATCCAAAACTACACTCATTGGATAAAGGGGTTCTGAACTTTTCTTCGGATGAATTAGCAGGGCGAAATCAAGCAACTGGCTCATGGTTTGGGGTTTCTTTAACAATATTAAAATCCTATCCATTGTTTTATGGCTGTGAAAATCCATTTTTTCTTCAGATTCAATAACAAGTTTGCGTGAATATTTCTCAGTTATTAT